>NZ_JAUDZE010000001.1:0-180485 GCF_030385805.1 Acinetobacter thutiue | reverse complement strand
CCCTTGCTTTTTAAATTTGGTGGGGGCGAAGAGACTCGAACTCTTACACCTTGCGGCGCTGGAACCTAAATCCAGTGCGTCTACCAATTTCGCCACGCCCCCGATGGGTATGCATATTAGTGAGAAACGTCCTTGATGACAAGTGTTTCTGTTAAAAAAACCAATCAAATGAACATATAATATTCAAATCAAGTATTTATGTTTATTTTTACAGCAAAATAGTCGAGTTTAGACAGTCTTTTGCATCTGAAACCGACTTAAAACGCTGTTCAACATGCTTCTGCATCAACCCATTCAGCAATGGCAAAAAGCATTCAAGCTGTTTAGGAAGCTGGATTTGCAGTTGCTGGCAATGCAATACCGCCCAATCATGGTAGGTCTTGGCCTGTAGCCTTGTTTCAGTGAGCCATTCATAGACAATAATACCAAAAGCATATAAATCACTCTGAACTGTTTTCCTTTCTGCATGAAAAAGCTCTGGCGCCATATAGTGCGGTGTGGCAGTTAAATTCTGAGTTGAATAAGCTGATTTAAAACTCTGCTCAAAATCAATCAGCTTGCAGCTATTTTCATGGCAACGGAAATGTTCAATTTTAAGGTCACCATGCACCCACCCTAGTTGATGCATATTTTCCAGTGTTTCCAATGCCTTTAATATCTGCTCTTGAATTGCTTGTACATCGCTGGGGATACTGGTAAAGAAATCCTCTGTATCCATCAGGATCAATCCTTGCCCACTGGAAGCAAGTCCGTGAAACGGCGTGTTTTCTTTAAACTGAATGATTTGATGAGGAACAATAAATTGCTTTCTGGATATTGAATTCTGCCGATAAAAATCCAGCTCATTTAGAAAAGCATGTTCTAAGACCTGATGAATATGGGCTTGATGAAATTTAAGCCAATATTTTTGCTGTTCGATCTGGAATGTATATAAACGCCGTCCAAAGGCATAACTTTGGGGTTTGGTTTTTAATGCAAGATCATCCAACCGAAGTTGCGAATCAAAGGTCCACGTAATAAAACTCATTCTGCTGCTTTTCTGCCTGTTTGCGTAATGACGCTAAACAATGTTCAATGGTTTTACCAATACGTGCATGGGTTTCAATAGAGGCGATTTTAGGCCAGGTCGCCCGCTCACCCTCCTGCTGCAAAATCTTAAACAACTTGGGGCGAGGGTTTTTGAGCATATAGCCATAGTGGCGCAGTCCATATTTGGCAATAATGTTGACATCCCCATAATAGCGCTGTCCTAAAATACCATAACCATGATCCAGGGCACGGCGAATCGGGAAAAATCTTCCCACATAATGACGGGTCAAATCCATCACATCCAGTGCAATAGTTTTACCCTGATGACGGATAATCCGCTCAGGCCAGCTCAATACATCATTACGATAACGCTGCAAGTCACTCTGCATAAATGGAACAATATGCGGATTCACCTGACTGGCAATGGTGTAGTTGATATTATACAACCGCCCCATTTTTTCCTGTGGAAAATCACTACGCATGCTTCCATCCACCCATTTGGTGTTTGACATATAGGGCGTATGCTGTCCATCGTAGCGTTTGCTGGTCAGATGGACGGGTGGAAACAAAACAGGAACCGCGCAGGAAGCCATCACCGCACTCCAGACCAAGGCATTCGGCGCAGTCAAGGCATTGAGGATACGCGGGTTTTGTGACGCATTGTAAGGCGCAACCGCAATATTGATATGTAGACCAGAGCGCTGATATGCCTCCGCAAAGGTAAGGTCTCCCATATTGTGAATCAGGAATTTTTTAAGGTACATCACATCGGCAATACCGCCATGCCCTTTAATGAGTTCCATCACCTTTCTAAAACGAAATGCTTCATGAAAGAAATGCTTTCCTGTGAGTAGTTCTGGTATTTGATTAGCGGATGAGGTACCTAACATCCCCGTCATGATTGCACCTGCACTTGAACCCGACAGCACTTTCGGTAATAGGTCCTGTTCCAGCAATGCCTTACACACCCCAGTATGAAACAGTCCCAAAGTTGCACCACCAGAAAGCATTAAGGCAGGCTGACCATAGGCTTTCTGACATTCCTCAAAAAACTGGATTTTCTCCTTGAGCTGAAACGTTATACATTCACTGGATGCCAAATACCTTAAACAGTCACTCACCTCATCCACATAATTTTCTATAATTTTTTTGGTGCCGATATACGTTTCAGCAAATAACATGGGATGCCCAATATTGGCAAAATCATAGGTCAGTCCCTCCCTCAACACATAAATCAGGTCAAGGGTACGATGGTGCAGCCGATATCTTTTTAGCAGGTTATAACGCTTGGACAAAATTTCAGCATCAAAATAGGGCGATTCATTGTCATATTTCCATGCTTCTGTGCCTGACTCCTCGTCCAATTTGAGTGCAATTTCTCTCCACTCCTCATAAGAACTGGCATGTTGTAATTGTTCCTGTAACACATCTATTCTATATGTTTGATATGTATTCTTTTTTTCTTGAACTCTATTTAACATTCGTTATCCTAATGCGCATCATATTTTTCTAATCCTGCACTTATACAATGCAAAAACCAGCTGCAACAATCAAGGATAAAATCAACTTATTTCCATATTTTTGATGATATTTCCTTTATTTTAGCTATAGCAGTGATAGTATCCCTATTTATTGATCACTGAGTTTGGTTTGTATTTATGGCTATCCTTGATTTACCCGAATCTATTCTCCAGTCATTATCCAGTGTTTTAACACAGCTCCAGCAAGTTCTCCCTGCTCCAAGACAACCCACTGATTTTTCAGCAATTGCTTTTCGCTGGGAAAATCAGCAACTGGTCGCAATTCAACAACCTAAAAAAATGTATCTGGAAGACTTAAAAGGGATTGAACGCCAAAAAGACAAGATTATCCAAAATACCCTACAGTTTTTAAATGGTTTTCCAGCCAATGATATTTTGCTAACAGGCTCCCGTGGTACAGGCAAATCCTCCATTGTACGCGCCCTGCTCACGGCGTACTCAGCACAGGGTTTACGCCTGATTGAAATTGAACGTGACGATTTATCAGATTTACCAAAAATTCAAAAACTGATTGCCGAGCGTCCAGAAAAGTTTATTGTCTATTGTGATGACCTGGCCTTTAATGCGGAAGATGAAAATTACCGTAGTTTAAAAAGTGTTTTGGATGGTTCTCTTCAATCTGGTTCAACCAACTTCATTATTTATGCAACCAGTAACCGCCGTCACTTATTGCCTGAATTTATGCACGAAAATACGCCTGTGCGTAAGGTTGATGTTCCCCAATATACCGAGTTGCATCCACAGGAAGCGATTGAAGAAAAAATCTCACTTTCTGATCGTTTTGGACTGTGGCTTTCATTTTATCCAATGGATCAACAACTCTATCTGGACATTGTGGAACATTATATTCGCAAGGCAGATCTGGAATATAATGACACAGTACGGGCTGAGGCACTGAGATGGTGTCAGGCACGCGGGCAGCGTTCAGGCCGTGCGGCATATCAGTTCTCAAAACACTGGATCGGTTCTCAACAGTTAAAAACCGTGTAATTCAACACAATGAAACAGCCATCAGATTTGATGGCTTCATCCTTTTAATATTCTTTTGCCAACTTTTCCAATGTGATGAGCATTTTTTTCACGACAGCTCTTTTATGTTGCAACATATTCTTGATATTAGCTGGATTGAAACCTGTCAGTTTTGCAATACCTCGGCTGGTCATGTATTCACCCGTTTTTTCAAAGTGCTTTTCACTTAACTCTGTTTTGGCATTAGAGAAACGAACTGCCAGCTTATAGTCATTAAACTCAGACCAGGCACCCGTTTTATATTCCTGAAAATCAAATTTATTCTGATGGGCAGGTTTGTCCCGAAGAATATTGTTCAAGCGATTGGCCACAATTTTTTCCTCACTGTCTTCTATCACTTGATAAAGTTCAGTTTCCTCAAAAGTTCGCCCTAAAGAAATATCCTTTCTAAACTGTTCAATCACTTTATCATTTTTTTCTTTATTTTCATTAGATTGAATAAGATTTAGAATCTTAAACAAAGATTCCAATCGACCACAGGTAAAAACATAAGAAATTTTCAACTTCTGAACTCCGCTAATGAGTTTTAGCTCATCAAAATAAATAATTTATCCAATACTTTAACACAATAGCGCTAACTCCAAGCCATCGCCATGCATATAAATAATGGTTTGATTTTTAAATAAAATAAGAATGTAAACCAACCTAAAGCCTAACAGCCAACAAGAATCATCAATTCCATTTTCAGGTTGGTTGTAACTCAGTCATCGGCCATCTTGGTGTTGTGGTGACAGCCAAACCATCATGCTGCCCAGCCTTTAAACGTTGATAACCTGCGAACGCAATCATTGCACCATTATCGGTACATAAGGCAGGTTCAGCATAATAAACCTGTGCCTTAATCTTTTTCAGTGAGGTTTCCAATTGCTCACGTAAACGCAAATTTGCACTGACCCCGCCTGCAATCACCAAACGTTTTAAACCTGTTTGCTTTAAGGCTTTAACCGATTTTTTAACCAATGTATCGACAATTGCTTCCTGAAAAGAGGCAGCAATATCAGCATCACGGTTTTCTTCGCCCAGTTTTTTTAACTGCACAGAAACCGCTGTCTTTAAACCACTAAATGAAAAATCCAAACCTTGATGTAACATTGGACGAGGGAACTCAAATGCTAAAGCATCGCCCTGCAATGCCAGTTTTGCGATGTTTGGTCCACCTGGATAAGGCAGCTTCATCATTTTAGCGACTTTATCAAAGGCCTCACCTGCCGCATCGTCAATCGACTCCCCCAGTAATTCATATTGACCAATGCCATAGGCTGCCATCAACTGTGTATGTCCACCTGACACCAATAATGCAACAAATGGAAATTCTGGTGGAGTCTCTGAAAGTAATGGTGCAAGCATATGCCCTTCCATGTGATGCACACCAATTGCAGGCTTATTAAAGGCAAACGCTAAAGTACGACCAAACAATGCGCCTGTCATCAAGGCACCCATTAGCCCAGGTCCACGCGTATAGGCAACTGCATCAATCTGGTTTTTCTGAACACCACTTTGTTCAAGCAGTTGATTGATCAGGGGAATCATTTTACGGACATGGTCACGCGAAGCAAGTTCTGGTACAACCCCGCCATATTCGGCATGCAGTTTGATCTGGCTATATAGAACCTGTCCAAGCAAGCCGAGTTCACTGTCATAGAGTGCCAACCCAGTTTCATCACACGAAGTTTCCAAGCCCAAAACAATCATTTAACTGCCTTTACATCGTTTAAAAATAATGTCGGGGCTATTATAGACTTGTGATCTGAGTTGTAAATGAGTAAAATAGTGCACTTCACTTGTGATCTGGCGTAATGGTACGTTAGGTCTATCCCATCATCTTAGAGGATTTTACATGCCACAAGTTAAATTGAAAGAAGGCGAACCAGTAGACGTAGCTATCCGTCGTTTCAAGCGTTCATGCGAAAAAGCGGGTGTTTTAGCTGACGTTCGTAAGCGTGAGTTCTATGAAAAACCAACTCAGGAACGTAAGCGCAAAAAAGCTGCTGCAGTTAAGCGTTATCAAAAGAAATTGACTCGCGAATCTGTACGCACTACTCGCCTTTACTAATTAATTTGTGATTGACTGCTGATATGACCACTTTAAAAGACCAGATTACCAACGTATTAAAATCATCTATGCGTGCCAAAGATATGGCAACGGTAACGGTTATTCGTGGTGTACAGGCAGCAATTAAGCAAATCGAAGTCGATGAACGCATTGAGCTTGACGATGCTCAGGTTCTTGCGGTCATTGAAAAGCAAATTAAACAACGTAAAGAATCGATCAAGGCCTTTTCTGGCGCTGGTCGAGATGATTTAGCTAGTAAAGAACAAGCCGAAGTTGAGGTTATTTCTCAATTTCTACCAGCAGCTATGACTGAGGAAGAACTTGATTCTATCATTGAGCAAACGATTGCTGCTCAAGAAGCTACTAGCATGAAAGATATGGGTAAGGTGATGAATTCTCTACGTCCGATCATAGCCGGGCGTGCCGATCCTGCACAAGTTTCTGCCAAAATTAAAGCAAAATTAAGCTAACCCGCTTAACGTCTCTTTAGATTTCCTATTTATTTTAAAACTGGATTCATTTTTAACAATGAACCCAAAGTCTTTCTATTATTTAAAATCACACTGAACATTATATTTGGCAAGCATCTGCATCTCTTTAGACTCAACCACTTGTTTAATTAAATCCTGCTTAGTCATACTTGCATATTGCGGTGGTAATGATGAACGATTTTGTTCAATCGCACCTGACATATCCTGAATGTAACGCTGATTAATGCCACAATATTTAGCTTGTTGCTCAGGACTAAATTGAGAGAGCTGAGGGTCTAGGCTACGCAAGAATCCGCGCAAGTCCTGTGCATAGGTTTCCCTGATTTTATCTACAGCATTGACATATTGCTCAATGGATGCAGCAAAACTGTTCCCCATACAACCAGTCATAAAAATAAAAAAAATAAACTTCTTCATAAATCTTTTAACTTCATCCATGCATATGACTTACCACTATCATCTTATCGTAATTCGATAAAACTTGGTTTATGTTCAATAAAAAATTCTTCTTGCGGTGCTGGAAGATGCCCCTCAGTTACCGTTCCCAAACGCAAGCGGATGATATTAGGTAAATCGGTACGATAAGAATAGATTGGACTGGCACAATGTTGGCAAAATACGCGGGCCTTGTTTGGAGTATGAAAATATTCCCTGAGTTGATTCTGACCTGATAAAAATTCAAATTTTTGTTGATCTATAGGGCTATTCCATCCAGCAATGCTACCCTGTGCCTGCTGACAATGTTGGCAATAACACAAAATACTATTTTCGATTTCCCCATGATATTGATACTGCACATCCCCACATAGACACTGCCCTTTAATCATTTCTATTTTTCCTAATTTTTAAATTTTCATACGGCGATCATCTTGCATCTGTTTCAAGCGCGAGTCAATTTTTGCTGACATTGCCAAGTTACCTTTTGCCAAGCGTTGGGCATGTAGCATGGATTTAATCGCATTTTCTTCATAGCCAGACCAATATTCAGCTTCCGCACGATAGCACAATACATTAACCGCTTGCAGTGGTGAACTTTTATCAAGATTGGTCGCCTGCTGCAAAAGCTGCCATCCTTGTATATCGCGCTGATTTTTGCGTATAAAGCGCTGTACCAGAGTTTGTGCCTGATCAATCTTGCTCTGACGGATTAAAACCTCAGCCAATTTATAGGATAAAGCCCGATTTTCAGGCATGGTTTTTTGTAGTGAACTGATGCTGTCATATGCCTGATCGAACTTGTTTTGTCCCAGATAAATATCGGTTTGAATCAGGGGAACCAGAATATGCGACTTTAATTTTACCTTGACCAGATCAAGGTTGGACTGTGCCTGAGTATAGTCTCCCTGCATCAGATAAAACTTGCTAAGCGCCAATAAGCCCGCGATATTCTTCTGATTGGCAAGCGCCTGTAACTGGATTTCTGTCGCCTGATTTGAGACAACCTGTGTGTACCATTTTAATATGTCAAAATCGAGGTCATAGATTTTAGACTTGACTTGAGGCAACTGATTGGCACGTAACCGCGCCTCACTCATACGTTCTGTAGTAAGTGGATGGGTAAGCCAGAAATCAGGCAAAAAACTGACTCGACTGGTTGCCCGATGCATGGTTTCAAAATAATCAGCCATGCTTTGCGGATTGTAGCCTGCCGCGTACATAAACTGCATGCCGATACGGTCAGCCTCACGTTCCTGATTCCGACTATAGCTGAGTTGCTTGTCCATTAAGGCAGCCTGCGTTCCAAGCATGACAGCAGAGCCTACATCACTATCTGACTGTGAGGCAATCGCGGCCCCGACAATAATACCAGCCAAGGCCAATAGACCCTGTCCCTTAAATGCCTCTTGCGAACGGCTATAATGTCGTTGTGCGACGTGTGCAATCTCGTGCGCCATCACCCCTGCAATCTCATCAAGATTTTTTGCTGAGGTAATGAGTCCCGTATTGAGTGCAAACAAGCCACCTGGTACAGCAAACGCATTGATCTGGGGGTCTTTGATAATGACCAATCCAATCGGTTGCCCTAGTTGGGTTTGACTTAAAATACCTGAGAATACCTGTAGAAACTGATCTTCCAGCCATGCATCCTGAATGGTGGGCATCTGGCGATGCACTTCACGATATACCTTTTCACCAATGAGCTTTTCTTTTTGTTGATCAAGCAAACCAATACCGCTTCCAATGTCAGGCACTTCTGTTTGACCCATATTTTGCGTAGGCAAAAAAATCTGGGTATGGCTGAGTTGGGTGGTGGCAAAAAGGCCACATGCGAGCAATAAAGATCTCAAGTGGTTTCTCTAAGGTATGAATAAAAAAATTACTATAGCATTGAAAATAGGAGAAATTTGCAACGAAGTGTTATAAAAGGCAGGAAAATCCCACCTTAGTTTATATTTTTGAAATCAACCAAATTATTTATTATTCGCATAGCGTTGGTCAACGCTAAATTTTTCAGGATGCTTTGCATTGATTTCAGCATAAAATGCCATGATTTCAGCCATATCCTGTTCATAGTTTCCTGTTGGGTAGATCATTTTTCCAACCCCTGTTTTTTTCTTGGCATAGTCCATATAGGCTAAAGCAATCGGTACGCCTGCCGTCATGGCGACATGATAAAAACCAGTTTTCCACTGCTCCTGTTTTGCCCGTGTTCCTTCTGGCGTCACCAGCATTACCAATTTAGGATGCGTTTTAAACAGGTCACTCATCAGTTGGACCATGCTTGGACGTTCCTGTCCCGCTTGCTTCACACTACGGTCGATCCCAATACCGCCCATTGCACGGACAAAAGGCCCAAATGGCAGTTTCATGTAACTGTCTTTAATGGTCAGACGTACATTGACACCCAATGCTTTCAATGCCAGACGCGCATATAAAGCATCCCAGTTACTGGTATGCGGGGCGGCAATCATGACACACTGATCCACATTCAGGTCCCAGTGATTATCCAGTTCCCACCCCATTAAATTTAAACTTTTCTCAGCCAATTTCTCAAACACAAGCAAACACCCCAAAGACAAATTACAAAGGGCGCAAGTGTAGCAATATTCACCAGTTTAAAAAGATGGCGTAGATGAATAATTCAGCAATCAAGTTGTAAGCATTTATTCGAATTTTGGATTAACCAAATAACGTGGGACACGGTCTTCCAAGGCATCCACCAGATTCTGGTAGGCCAGATTGACCATTTTCTTTCGGGTTTCAATTGTAGCAGAACCAATATGCGGTGCAGTTACCACATTTGGAAGTTCGAATAATGGAGAGCTTTGTAATGGTTCCTTGGCATATACATCCAAACCCGCAGCAAAGATTTTATTTTTCTGCAATGCATCAATAAGCGCACTTTCATCAACCACCGAACCACGCGCAATATTGATGAATACAGCATGTTTCTGCATCAGATCAAACTGCACCTCCCCAATCAGTGCCTTTGATTCATGATTTAAGTCAACCGCAACCACAATAAAGTCAGACTGCTGTAGAAGCTGGTCTAAATTACGATATTGCGCATTGAATGCCTGAGCCACTTCAATTTTTTCACGACGGTTATGGTACAGGATATTCATATTGAAACCATAAAAACCACGTCGGGCAATCGCCGCACCAATATGACCCAGACCAATAATTCCCAGCGTTTTACCGAACACATCCACACCAAATTGTTCAGTCGAAACGGTGCGTTTCCATTGCCCCTGTTTGGTCCATGTATCCAGTTGTGGAATCTTACGTGCTGCACTCAAAAGTAAACTAAAAGCTAAATCGGCGGTGGTTTCAGTGAGCACATGTGGGGTATTTGCCAGCCAGATTTTTCGCTGATTCAGATAATCCACATCATAATTGTCATAGCCAACGGAAACGGTCGAAATAATCTTGAGCTTTTGTGCAGGAGCCAAATTGCTTTCATTGAGTAAACGTCCTGCACCAATCATGGCATCGGCATCAACCACTTCAGTACGGATTTGCTCATTGATCTCACCGAGTTTTGGGTTGAGCACCACCACCTGATAATTTTGCTTTAACTGTGCTAAAACATCTTGGTCTATTTGGCTAAATACGACAACTTTCTTCATTGTTGGAATTCCGCTCTTTTATTGCATCAGTTGCCACAGTCGTCTTTTTAACAAAGGCTGGGCAATCATTTCTTCTAAACTTGCTAAATAGAGGAGATTGGAGTGCTGGATAAAATCGAGATGACCTAGACATAGAATCTTTTTATTCATGGCAGTCGCATCCAGAAAACCCTGAATATAGGAGGGCAAGCCACGGCTTTCCTGAAAATCAGCCAATGGAAAAGGCCATTTTAACTCGGCATACTGCCCCAGTTTCGCTTTCTGGATATTTTGCCAGAGTTGTTGCTGTGCTTCATTGAATTGACTGCTTTCCACCAAGATTGCACAGCTTTCCAGAATATACATTTGCAACTCAAAGCTTTGAACCTGTGTTGTCACAATAACCTGCTCTTTGTCAGGCATCATCTCAACAGCTTTGGGTTTTACAATGATTTCAACATTATCCTGCGGTTCAACCATCGTGATCGGATGAACTGGTTCATGCTTTATTTGCAGCTCAGGCTTGTTTTGTGCTGGCGTTTCGAATTGTATTGGCAAGGACTGAATCTGTTCAGCCTCTTGATCTCGCCATAAGCTCGGCGCGGTATTTTTTTCGCATACGACTTCTCGAGGAATCCAAACATCTATTCCCAAAGTTGCCAATATGTTTCGCTGCCGCCCGATCATCTTCGCTATTTATTCCTTTCATCTATCAGGATGTGTAATGTTAAAAGTATTTATAACATAACGTTCAATTCCTCATAGTCTAGCATAAACCACTCCACCCTAAATGGCTTGCTTTTGTGCAATCACATTAATCCCTCTATTTTACCTCTCCCTAGCCCTCTCCTAATAGGAGAGGGAATATCATAAATATAGTAAGGTCTCTCCCCTTTAGGAGAGAGACCTTATAAGTGAATACGAATCAGCATACATACTTTATAAGACACAACAAGAAACCCTTAAAAAGTTTCTTACTGCTTAGGCTATTTAATGGGGATAAAACGCTAAGGTGCTGGATTCGGATGGGATAAATGAATCTGCTCAATTGCCTGAATAATTTCATCATCCAGTTGCACATCAATACTGTCAATGTTGGTTTTGAGTTGCTCCAGATTGGTTGCACCAATAATATTACTGGTTACAAAGCGTCGGCTATTCACATAGGCCAGCGCCAGTTGTGCAGGGTCTATTCCGTGCTGCCTTGCCAGTTCCACATAACGCTGGATGGCATTTTCAGCCGCCTGACCTTTATAACGGGCAAAACGTTCCCATAAGGTTAAACGTGCGCCAGCAGGCTGTGCACCATTTAAATACTTCCCTGTCAGGGCACCAAATGCCAAAGGAGAATAGGCCAGCAAACCAACCTGCTCCCGAATCGAAACTTCCGCATTACCAATTTCAAAACTACGGTTTAATAAGTTGTATGGGTTTTGGATTGAAACCACACGCGGTAGACCCAGATTTTCAGAATACTTTAAAAACTGGCTAACACCCCACGGCGTTTCATTAGAGAGGCCAATATGACGAATTTTCCCCGCTTTTACCAAATCAGCCAAAACCGTTAAAGTTTCCTGAATGGGAACCGTGTCTTCACTTTCAACATGACTATACCCTAACTCACCAAAATGGTTGGTGCTACGGTCTGGCCAATGCAGTTGATACACATCAACATAGTCGGTCTGGAGTCTTTGCAGACTCTCATGCAATGCCGCCTCAATATTGGCACGGTCCAGCTTGGTTTGTCCCGAACGGAAATGGCTCGCCTGAATTAATTTTCGTGATGGACCAACCACTTTGGTTGCAATCAACACCTGATCGCGTTTTTTCGACTGCTTTAACCAAGATCCTATGTATTTTTCCGTTAAGCCCTGAGTGTCTAGTTTAGGTGGTACTGGATACATTTCTGCGGTATCAATCAGATTCACACCACGCTCTACAGCATAGTCAAGTTGGGCGTGCGCTTCCTGCTCCGAGTTTTGCTCGCCCCATGTCATTGTTCCCAGCGCAATCACACTGACATCTATATCAGTTTGACCTAATTTTCTATATTGCATATTTCACTCAAATCATTATTTTCAGTTCAATGGTGACAAGTTGCCACCATTTTTCAAGGCTAGAAATGTTTTGGTTAATCCTAACTTGCCTTATGTTGTTCAGCAGCCTGTCGAGCCAACACATATTGATTTTCTGGACGTGCCAGTCCTAAATTTTCACGCAAAGTTGTACCCTCATATTGGGTACGGAACAAACCACGACGTTGTAATTCAGGTATAACCAATTCCACAAAATCATTCAAACCTGCTGGCGTACTTGGTGGCAAAATGTTAAAGCCATCCGCTGCCTCATTTTCAAACCATTCCTGTAACTGATCAACAATCTGTTCAGGCGTACCAATCAACTGCCAGTGCCCACGAGCACCTGCCACCCATTCATACAGTTGACGGATACTAAAGTTATTTTTCTTGGCAATATCGGCAATGAGGGCTGGTCGGCTCACCATGCCCTGCCCCTCGCTTAATTCAGGAAATGGGCCATCCAGATCATATCCCGAGAAATCAAAGCCACCACTTAAGCCACTCAATAATGCCAAGCCTGCTTCTGGATGGATTAAATCAGTCAACTGCTGATATTTCGCCCGTGCCTTTTCCTCAGTCCGTCCTACAAATGCGGAAACCCCAGGTAAAATTAGAAGCTCATCAGGTGATCGCCCATATTTCGCCAAACGGCTTTTCACATCACGATAAAATTCCTGTGCATCTTCCAGTTTTTGATTGGCGGTAAAAATCACTTCGGCATAACGGGCTGCCAAATCACGACCTGGCCCAGATTGTCCTGCCTGAACAATCACAGGATAGCCTTGTGGTGTACGAGGTACATTCAAAGCACCCTTGACTGAATAATATTTACCTTTATGGTTCGGGTTATGCACTTTCTCAGCATCATAAAACACACCCGATGCTTTATCGTGAATGAACGCATCATCCTCCCAGCTATCCCACAGCTTTTTAATCAGCTCGACATATTCCTGTGCACGTTCATAACGTTCTGCATGTGGAATTTGTTGCTCATAGCCAAAATTGGCAGCGGCTGCTTCCGAGGCAGAAGTCACCACATTCCAGCCTGCCCGACCATGACTCAAATGATCCAGTGAGGCAAACTTGCGTGCCAGCAAATAAGGCTCTTCATAGGTGGTGGAAGCTGTTGCAATAAACCCAATATGCTTGGTCACGGTAGATAATGCGGCAAATAAAGTTACAGGTTCAAATCCAGCAACCTTGTCGCTCAACCCAGTTTTTTCAGCCTGTCCAAAATTCACTGCCAAACCATCCGCCAGAAAATAGGCATCAAACAGCCCTTTTTCAGCAAGCTGGACTTGTTCTTTAATAAAGTCGAAATCTACCGCTTTTGAGGGTTGGGATTCTGGATGACGCCATGCTGCCACATGCTGTCCAGTTGCGGGAATAAAAGCGCCTAATCGAATTTTTCTACTCATGTCTTGCTCCAAATTTGTTGTTAAAAACGCAATCAAAGATTCACTTTTAACATTACAAATTAGATGCCACATATTTTTATATTTTAAATCAATAATTTATATAAATTAAAAATTCTCTATGCTTTTCACTCAACAGAATCTTGTTGAGTCTATGCTGCAAAATCAGCAGTTTTACAAATTATAGGTAAATTGAAGTTCATCAAGTGCAAAAATACGGTAACAACCTGTATTTTATTGAATAAACCCTTTTATGTTATTTGAATATATTTATATCCAATCAGTTACAAAATAAAAAACCGAGTTAATCGCTTAACTCGGTTGACTACCCATTCTTGAATAGGTGTTATTTCTTCTCGACCTTGAAACTATCCTTTAAGTCAAGAATACGGTTAAACACAGGTTTTGCAGGAACATGATCATACTGGTCTGCCACAAAATAGCCTTCACGTTCAAACTGGAAACGGTCTTCTGGTTTGGCCTGTGCCAAGGCAGGTTCAATCACTGCCTGAACCACCTTTAAAGATTCAGGATTTAAATGTGCCAGAAAATCATCATCGGCATCAGGTGCAGCTTCTGTAAATAAACGCTCATAGACACGTACTTCGGCTGGAATACCTTTTGTTGCCGATACCCAGTGAATCACACCCTTAACCTTACGTCCCTCAGGATTCTTGCCTAAAGTTTCAGGGTCAATTGAGCACTTCAATTCAACCACTTCACCATTGGCATCCTTAATGACCTCATCACATTTAATTACATAGGCATGACGTAAACGCACTTCACCCTCTGGAATTAAACGTTTGAAACCTTTTGGTGGCACTTCTTCAAAGTCTTTACGGTCAATATAGATTTCACGTGTTAATGGAATCACACGCTCGCCCATATCCACATTCGGATGACGTGCATGGGTTAAATCGAGTTCTTCTGGCAAATTGGTGAGCGTCACTTTTAAAGGATTCAACACTGCCATACCACGTGCTGCGGTGTTTTCCAGAGATTGGCGAATACAGAACTCCAGCATAGCCACATCCACAATACCATCGGTTTTCGACACACCAACACGCTTACAGAAATCACGCAAGCCCTCTGGGGTAAAACCACGACGGCGCATCCCCACCACGGTTGGCATACGCGGATCATCCCAACCATGAACATGATTTCCCTCGACCAGCTTACGCAGCTTGCGTTTAGAGGTGATGGTATAGTCAATGTTTAAACGCGATGATTCGTATTGGCGTGGCACAGCCTGAGAGTGGACTTTCTCAACCACCCAGTCATAGAACGGACGATGGTCCTGAAACTCCAGGGTACAGAGTGAATGGGTAATACCCTCAATTGCATCAGACAATGGATGAGCATAGTCATACATTGGATACATTTTCCACTTGTCACCTGTCTGGTGATGTTCTGAGTGCAACACGCGATAAAGGATTGGATCACGCATGTGTACATTCGGGCTTGCCATATCAATTTTGGCACGTAAAACCGCTTTACCCTCGCCCAATTCACCATTACGCATCTGTTCAAAACGAGACAGGTTTTCTTCCACAGTCACATCACGGTATGGCGAGTTTTTACCTGGCTCCACAAAGCTACCACGGTTCAACTTGATTTCTTCAGGTGTCTGCAAATCCACATAGGCATCGCCCTGTTCAATCAATTGAACAGCCCATGCATAAAGCTGGTCAAAATAACCAGAAGCATAGCGAGGTTCGCCATTCCAGTGAAAGCCCAGCCATTTCACATCGTTGGCAATCCCATCGACATATTCCTGCTCTTCAGCATCTGGGTTGGTATCGTCAAAACGCAGGTTACATACGCCGTCAAACTCTTCGGCAATTCCAAAATTCAGGCAAATCGCCTTTACATGGCCGATATGCAGATAACCATTTGGTTCAGGTGGAAAACGTGTCACCACTTTCTGGGTGCGGCCATCTTTTAAATCATCGGTAATCACCTGACGTACAAAGTCCAAGCCTGCCTGTTGTTCTTGCTGCGCAGCATCGACAGAGGCATGAGTATTCGGTGTCGGGGTCTTTGGCAGTTCTGAAACAACATCATTTGGCTTCATAGGGTGTAAATCACTTCTTACGGTTAAAAAAATAGAACATAAAAACGCAATCTTTGCTTTTTATCAAAGATTTTAACGTTTTTTACTTGCCTTGTAGTTTACAGTTTGCTTATGCTTCTCTCAACCAAAAACCCATGGTCACAAGCCCATGTTTAGGAGATTAATGTAATGAGTTTTCCTCAAGTCGAATTAAATACCAATAAAGGTCGTATTGTTCTTGAGCTTAACGCTGAAAAAGCGCCAAAAACGGTTGAAAATTTCTTAGAATATGTACGTGACGGTTTCTATGACGGTGTGATTTTCCACCGTGTAATTGATGGTTTTATGATCCAGGGCGGTGGCATGGACGAGAACTTCAAGGAAAAGGCAACCCGTGACTCAATCGAAAATGAAGCGGACAACGGCTTAAGCAACGATGAAGGCACCATCGCAATGGCACGTACCCAGGCGCCTCACTCTGCATCTGCCCAATTCTTCATCAACGTTAAAAACAACTCTTTCCTGAACCACACAGCGCCAACTGCTCAAGGCTGGGGTTATGCAGTATTTGGTAAGGTTGTTGAAGGTATGGATGTTGTGAGCGCAATTAAAGGCGTGCGTACAGGTAATCGTGGTTATCACGCAGATGTTCCTTTAGAGAACGTTGTGATTGAATCTGCTAAAATTATTTCTGAATAATTTGATCCAACAGGATTCTTTGTGACCCATCTGTTTATATCAGATTTGCATTTGTCACCTGATCACCCTCGACTGGTTCGGGGGTTTTTAGACTTACTAAAACAATATCAATATAAAAACACCCAGCTCTACATTTTAGGTGACTGGTTTAACGCATGGATTGGGGATGACTACACCGCCCCTTGGCTGGATGAAATCGTTCAGGCTTTAAAAGAGTTCAATCATGCAGGCAATCAGGTTTATTTTCAGGTCGGTAATCGTGATTTTGTTTTAGGAAAAAATTTCCTCAAGCAATTTAATGGAATCCTGCTCCCTGATGTCTATACGCTGGAAATTAACCATCAAAAATTCCGTCTGGAGCATGGCGATGCCCTATGTACTGATGACGTTGCCTATCAACGCTTTAGAAGCGTAATCCGCAATCCAGTTCTGCTGGGTGTATTGAAACGGACCCCATTAAGCTTTAGACAGAAACTTGCCAATGGTTTCCGTAAAAAGAGCAGTGAAACCAAACAGCTCAAAAACTATGACATCATGGATGTGAATGCCCAGGCTGTAGATTCAGTGATAGAACAGGTGGATTTTTTAATTCACGGTCATACCCACCGTCCAGAAATTCATTTGTTGGGCAATAAACAGCGTATTGTTTTGGGTGACTGGCGAGCAGATTGTGCATGGATTCTAGAAATTAACGAACAAGAAAATAGCAGCCTGGATTTTAAAAAGTGGACCTATTGATCTTTATTCCATTCGACTTTTATCTATATCCAAATCACATTTAGACACTTTTCCTACCTGATAGATCCAGTAAAATAAACTGATTTTTTTATTTGGTTGATAATAGATGGATTCCCTACACACCGCAAAAACACGTTACACCACCAAGGCATACGATGCGAGTAAAAAGATTCCAAAAGAACAGTTTGAAAAATTATTAGAAATTTTACGTTTCAGCCCCTCTTCCGTAAATATTCAACCCTGGCATTTTCTGATCGCAGAAACAGATGAGGCAAAACAACGCATTGCAGCAGGTTTAACAGGTGGCTATGCCTATAATGCCGCAAAAGTGCTCAATTCTTCACATACCCTGGTTTTCTGTACACGCACCGATATTTCCAATGAATATCTTGAGCAGTTACTTGAACAGGACCATAACAGTGGCCGCTTTAAGGATGAGGCAGCAAAACAGGGACAACGAGATACCCGTTCGGGTTATGTTGAATTTTACCGTAATGAACTCAAGAATCTTGCAGCATGGATGGAAAACCAGACTTATATTGCACTTGGACAACTGTTATTCGCCGCAGGCCTTGAACATATTGATGCCACACCAATGGAAGGCTTTGACAGAAATATTATTAACCATGAATTTGGTTTGGCTGAAAAAGGCTTGAAAGCCTCCGTGATTGTAGCTTTGGGCTATCGTAGTGAAAATGATTTCAATGCGAAGCTACCCAAATCACGCCTTGCGGATGATGTGATTTTTACCCGTTTATAATTATCATAATGATTGTGGTTGTTTGTAAGGGCAGATTAACTATCTGCCCGAATTAAAGTGTGTTCTGATGGAATGAAACCATTAGCCGCTACAACATCATCGCTTTTGCCAAACACAATACAGCCAGTACTCCACAGACCAGGCCAATCCATGTATAGGCTTTAAGCCGTTCCCGAAACAGCAACACCCCACTGATTACCCCAAAAATCACCACAAGAATGTTCATACCCGCAAACACAATTGCTGGTGTGTCTTTCAGCATCATGTGTGCCTTAACATACAGAGCAATATTGGCAAAATTGATTGCACCCAGAATAAGACCTGCAAAAATATTCTTGGGCTGCCAATTCGGCTGGGTGATGGAGAGATAGGCAATTGATAAAACAAATGCCAGAATAAAGGTGAGATTTAATGTGACTGCAAACTGTAGGCCCAGACTACTGCTATATTTAAGTAAGATATCAACCGCAGCATAGCCTGCCCAGACACAAAATAGAAACAGGGCAGATTTTAGATTTAGGCCTTGTGTGGCTTTCTCCGCCGCCTGCCCAAGGATAATTGCCAAAATTGCCGCCACACCCAAAGTAACACCTATCAACTTTAACTGGCTAAACTGCTCACCAAATATAAAATAGGCAGCCAATAAAGAAAGGATCACTGCCAAACGCTGGGCAATCTCAGTTTTCACAATACCCGCAAACTGCAATGACTTGGCTAAACATAGAAAAATACTGGGTAACAACACTGCTAAAATTAAAATCAGCCACCACGGCGTATGCTGCCATGAAACATGAGTAATATCCGTTTTAAACCAATAGGCGCATAACACGCTGGCACTTAAATAGTTCCACGCAATCATTTGCCAAATATCAAAACCTTTTTCTTTCAGATATTTCAGCAAGATTGACACAATGACGCTGCAACAGGCAGCCGCAACAATAATTTCCATGAGATGTATTCTAGCTTTTTAGACACAAAAAAATGCCAGTCTGAAATAAGACTGGCATTTTTTAAAGAACATCAATCAATTAACGATTATTTTCGTCTTCTTGACCATCTTCAAATTTAGTTTCGCCGTCGAAGCCGCCTTGACCACCGAAGCCGCCCTGATGACCGAAGCCACCTTGACCACCGAAGCCACCTTGACCACCGAAGCCACCTTGACCACCGAAGCCGCCCTGACCACCGAAGCCGCCCTGACCACCGAAGCCGCCACCTTGACCACCGAAGCCGCCACCTTGACCACCGAAGCCACCACCTGTAGCCTGACCACCACCAAAGCCGCCAGCAGCACCTTGTGCAGGGAAACCACCAGTGCCTTGAGCACCAGCTGGACGTGGGTTGCGTGCAGGAACAACAGTAGAAATCGCATGCTTATAAACCATTTGGCTTACTGTGTTTTTAAGTAAAACCACATATTGATCAAAAGATTCGATATGCCCCTGCAATTTAATACCGTTCACAAGGAAAATAGAAACTGGAATACGTTCTTTACGGAGAGAATTTAAGAACGGATCTTGTAAAGTTTGACCTTTAGACATTTTTAACTCCAAAAAATTTTAAATCAGCGCAAAAAAACTATCTTTATTTTTTAACTAAAAATTATAAAAAGACAGCCTGCGAATTTTGCTTTATCCAAAGAAGTTTCGCAAGTCTTCTTTCGCCTGCTTTATCGTCACGTAAGTTTTAAAATCGTGTAATTCTTGCAAAGAACGTAACCAAGTGTATTGACGTTTGGCAAGTTGCCGTGTCGCAAATAGCGCTTTGTTCTCCATTTCAACCCTATTTTTGAGACTCAAGTCACTTTTCAATAAAAAATCTAAAGCTTGACGATACCCTACAGACCGCATAGATGGTAAATTATCATTTAAATCGTATTTTTTAATTAATTCCTCTACTTCATTTAAAAAACCAATATTCCACATCTTGCTCAATCTTTGCTCAATGCGTTGATGTAATTCTAACCGATCTGGCATGAGGGCGTAGTTATAAAAAGTGTAACGATATGGTTGATTTTTAGGTTGTTCTGCCTGTAGTTTTGTTATTGGTTCACCCGTAATTCGGTACACTTCCAATGCCCGAATAATGCGTTGCCGATCTGAAACCTTAAACTTTTGACCTGCGATGGGATCAACAGCAACCAGTTCATCATAAACCGCCTGCCAGCTTTCCTGTTCAGCCTTGGCAATAATGGCATCACGAATTGCCTGATCCGCATTGGGCAGGTTATCGGCAAGTCCTTCAAGCAGGGACTTGAAATACAGCATGGTCCCACCCACCAGAATCGGTGTCTTGCCCCGTACATGCATATCATCAATCAAAGGGCAAACATCCTCAACAAACTGGGCTGCCGAGTACACTTCCAGCGGTGTAATAATATCAATCAAATGATGTGGATATTGTTGCTGCTCTTCTTTAGTCGGTTTTGCCGTCCCAATATCCATATCCTTATAAACCAGCGCCGAATCGACAGAAATCAGTTCAAAATTTCCACGCTCATACAGTTCACATGCCAAAGCGGTTTTACCACTTGCGGTAGGTCCCATTAAATTAATCACGGGCAATTGATTTGACATGAAACCCTACTCTCCTCGAGCAAATAATTTATCTAGTTGATGCAGTGGAAATGCCCGCCAAGTGGGGCGACCGTGGTTACATTGGCTGGCAAACTCGGTTTGCTCCATTTGGCGCAACAAAGCATTCATCTCCGACAGACTGAGTTGACGATGGGCACGAACCGCACCATGACAGGCCATTCCAGCCAACAGTTCATCACGTTTTTGCAATAAACCTCTCGCCTCATCATTCGGGTCAAGGTCATTCAATAATTCTGGAATTAAATTACCAAAATCTGCCTTATGCAGAATGGCAGGCACACCACGTACGATCACTTGTTCATCACCATATTGATCAATTTCCAGTCCCAACCGTTGCAGTTGAGGTTGCAGGTCCTCAATACGTGTGGCCTGCATACGGGTAATCGAAACCACCTTTGGAATCAGTAGTTGCTGTGACATCCAGAATTCAGGCTTATCCCACGCCGCTTTCATCTGCTCTAGCAAAATCCGTTCATGCGCAGCATGCATATCAACAATGATTAAACCCTCGGTATTTTGCGCCAGAATATAAATGCCATGAAGTTGTGCAATCGCAATACCCAGTGGAAATTCATCTACCATTGCTAATGTTTGATCCTGCTCAGAATCAACCTCTTCACGCAAAGGTGCCAGATAACTTTTTAAGGCATTGTTGATTGGCGTGGAACCACTGTAACGTGGCTGTGACACATTGTATTGAACCGCTTGTGGACGACTTTGATTAAACTCTGTCAGCAAATCTGTTGATACTTCTGCTTGCTGGTTTCGCTGTGGTTCAGGTTCAACTTCTGCGCGATGTAAATGAAACTGTTCCTGATATTTTGGTTGGGGCTGATAACTTGAACTATTTGTTGCAGCCGCCGCATCCACTTTCATGGCTTGGGCTAAATCAGCAGTTGCTGTCTGGAATTGTGACAAGATGGCTTTCGCATAGTGACGTACAAATTCATGCACTTCACGTTGATTCAGGAAACGGATTTCATGCTTGGTTGGATGGACATTGACATCAATATTTTCAGGATCAACCTCTAAAAACAGCAAATAAGAGGAATGTTGGTGACCATGCAAAATCCCCTCATACGCCATACGCAGCGCATGGGAAATGGTTTTGTCCTTAACGATACGACCATTCACATAGACATACTGCAAATCAGCCTGTGCCCGTGCATCAGATGGATGGCCCAGCCAGCCTGACAACCGCATATTGATACTTTCAGCATCCATCCAGTAGGCATTTTGAATAAACTGTTGGCCCAACAACTGCTGAACACGTTGATAACGCAACTCACCACTATCAGCAATCGGCAGGTTCAAGCGAATATTATCGTTATGCTCAAGCACAAAACGGATGTCAAAATGCGTTAACGCCAAACGGCGTACAATCTCCTCAATATGACCAAATTCTGTACTTGGTTTTTTCAGGAATTTACGGCGCGCAGGAACATTAAAGAATAAATCCTGAACGCGAATATGCGTGCCTTTTTGTGCCGCCACCGCCTGAACCTGTTGATGGTCAAAAGCCGTACCATTGACCTCAACCTGATAACCCACACCCTGTTCATCCTGACAGCTGGTTAAGGTCAAACGGGATACCGCTGCGATTGAGGCCAATGCCTCTCCCCGAAATCCCAGACTCACTATTGCATGTAAGTCTTCTGAGGTTCTAATTTTACTGGTGGCATGACGCATGACTGCCAAAGATAAATCGTCTGGATGAATACCATGACCATTGTCAATGATTTCAATCAGCGTTGAACCACCTTGGGCAACCCGAATGATCAATTCAGTTGCACCCGCATCAATCGAGTTTTCCAAGAGTTCCTTGATCACTGATGATGGACGTTCAATCACCTCACCCGCTGCAATCTGGTTGGCTAAGGCAGCATCAAGGGTATGAATACGACGGGTTACATCATGCGACATTCAATTGTTCCTGCAAAGTATTCGCTAGCTCTTGTGAATTTACGCTTAACGTCACAAAACGCGTCAGTTCATCATCAGATTTCTGAATATCAATTACCACATCCGCTTGAGGAATCTCATCACCACCTTTGGATGGCCATTCAAACAGGAATAAGGCATCAGGTGTTTCCAGATAATCACGGATTCCCATCAGTTCCAGTTCATAGGGATCATCTAAACGGTATAAATCGAAGTGAAAAATTTCCTTTCCTTGAATGCTATACGGTTCAACCAGGGTATAAGTCGGACTTTTAACAGAACCCTGATGCCCTAAACTTTGTAGGAAGTAACGTGTGAATGTGGTTTTCCCTGCCCCCAGATCACCAATTAAATAAATAATGCCTGAATGCACATGCTGGGAAAGCACTTGTGCAAAATATTGGGTGTCCTGTTCATGATTTAGGGTAAATTTCACTGAATACGACATGGCAAATAAAACAAAACTGGAATGATGGCTATGATAACATTGCACAGCTTCAAAGCCTAATCCATAGCAATACGTTGGTTCTTTTTTACAACATTAAAGAGAAGACATGACTCTACAAAATCGGGTTGATCCTTGGGGAAAATTGAACACGCATCCCTCAAAAAGTGCGACTTTAATGGGGAATCGTGGTGGTAAGCTGCATAATTCAGACAAGCAAATCATTAAGCAATTTTCCACTCAATCATGGATCAACTGCTTAACCATATTCGGTAATGTCAAAAGAGAGGTTTTTGGACAGTCTTATTCTGAACTGTTCTTTTTAGATGAAGCCACCGCCTTGGCGGCAGGTCACCGTCCTTGTGGAGAATGTCAGAACCAACGCTATAAACAGTTTAAAAATGCATGGATTCATGCAAACGACACTGGTATTTCACTACCTGTAAAAAAGATGGATAAAAAAATTCATCAAGACCGCCTAACAGCGGATAAAAATAAGAAAACATTTCAAGCTAAAATTTCTGATTTACCAATTGGCACTTTCTTTGAGCATGACTCAAAAGCAATCGTGATCTTTAAAGACAATCATTATTTGGTTTGGTCTTTTGATGGCTATCAACAAGAAATTAAATTACCAAATGACCTGATTGTGACCGTACTCACGCCAGAATCTTTTGTTAAAGCATTTGATGAGGGATTTATACCTCGTTTCCACCATTCAGCCTCACTCAAATAATATGAATATTATTGAAAGTTTTACTCCACCTCTCATCAATGGTGTCAGTGCCAGCAAAGTCTTTTTACCCAATGACCTCACTGTAAACACAGTTTTTGAATATCTTTGCCAGCATTTCCCCCATATTCAGCCGCAAGAATGGCAACAGCGTTTTGCAGACCAACTGATTTACGCTGCTGATGGTTCAGTCCTGACGCTGGAAAGTCCCTATACAATAAATACCCATATTTTTTATTATCGTTTTCTGGCGCATGAAATTCATGTGCCTTTTCAGCATGAAATTTTATTTGAAAATGAAGATTTACTGGTGGTGGATAAACCTCACTTCCTGACCATGACACCAACTGGACAATACGTTCAGGAAACTTTACTGGTTCGCCTGAAAAGACAAACAGGCAATCAAGACCTAACCCCAATTCATCGACTGGATCGGGAAACGGCAGGCGTGGTTTTATTCAGCAAAAAACCTGAATCGCGCGGAATCTACCAACAACTTTTTGCCGAACGGAAAGTTCAGAAAGTCTATCATGCTATTGCAGCCTATCATCCCGAACTCAAATTTCCACAGAGTATTCAACTGCATCTAGAAAAGGGCAATCCTTTTTACACCATGCAAATTAATCCAGAAAAACCGAGCAATACAGAAACACACATAGAGTTGCTGGAACATACACAGCAGAAAGCCAAATATCTGCTTAGGCCCAAAACAGGCAAACAACACCAACTCCGTGTACACCTCAATTATCTGGGTATCCCAATCCTACACGACCCTTTTTATCCAACTGTTCAGCATAAGGCGGATGATGATTTTAGCTGCCCATTACAATTACTGGCCAAGCAGATTCAGTTTGTTGATCCCATTTCCCAGCAGGAAATGCATTTTATTTCTAATTTTGAACTCACACTGTAAACACAACGTAATGACAAAAAATCACTATTTTCACTTCAAAAATATTGAAATTAGCCTGTGATCGTTTAAAATACATGACGATAACTAAAAATATTTGGTCATATCTTTCATGCGAAAAACAGAAGTTTATCAGGTTCGACTTGATTCTCAGGAAAAGAAACAGGCGTTTGCCGTTTTTAAGCAGCTCGGTATCTCCCCTGCTCAGGCTGTACGACTTTTCTTTAAACAGGTGGTACTGACCAAATCCATTCCCTTTGCGATTGAAAACCAGAATATCAATATGGAACAGTTGCTTAAACTGCGTAAGTCAAAAGCCAACCATTCTGCCGAAAATCCTGCTTCCAATCATATTGAAGATGACCACGAAGACCTGTTTGAAGAACTCAACGCACTTTTAGGCGAAAGTGACAAAACTTAACAATGTTGCATTTATACACAAGTTTTTATTTTTTAAGCTGAATTTTTTTCGCTATCCTGTGATTCCAAATAGAACGATAAGCTTAAGGATAGGTCAGGATGATTGTTAAGCGAGCCACAAAAGAAGATCTTCATCAACTTGCTGTCCTATTTGACGAATACCGTCAGTTCTATGGCGCATCATCAAATATTGAACAATCCTATCAATTTCTCAAACATCGTTTCGACAATAAAGACAGTGTCATTTTTATCCATGTTAAGGATGATGTATTTACAGGCTTTGTTATGCTTTATCTCGCCTTTTCCTCTGTTGCCTGTGAAACCTACTATATTTTAGATGATGTTTATGTGACGCCATCTTTCCGCAAACAAGGTTCAGCGAAACAATTGATTGATACCGCCATTCTTTTCGCTCGCCATGAAAATGCCCAGCGTATCAGCCTAGAAACACAAAAGAACAATTACCAGTCCCACCGTCTTTATGAACAGATGGGCTTTATTCGGGACGATGAGTTCAAGACTTTCCACTGTTTTTTAAAATAATCATTAATCCAGCCTAATATTCTTACTCAACTGTTTTTGCGAAGCCGTTAAGTATATCCACTCACCCTCCGTTAAATCAGGTAGTTCAAGCAGCCCAATTTGATGACGATGCAATGCTTCAACCTTGTTGCCTACAGCGGCAAGCATACGCTTAACCTGATGATATACACCCTGATGAACCGTCATGGAAAGCTGGTTCGCAGAAATCAACTGTACATCTGTTGCAGCGAAAATCCCTTTTTCATTACGAAGTTCGACACCCTGCTCCAAAGCCTGAATTTGTTCAGGAGTCACTGGTTCGGCTGTGGTGACGTGATAAATCTTGGGTACATGCTTTCTAGGATGCGTCAGTGACTGTAGATACTGGCCATCATCCGTTAATAATAGCAATCCTGTCGTATTCTGATCTAAGCGCCCCACACATTGCACACCGCGATGAATCAAGATTTCAGGCAATAGGCTAAATACGCTTTGGTGATGTGTCGCCTGATGCGAACATTCATAATCCTGTGGCTTATTCAAGGCAATATAGACATTTTCCCTATATTGGTATGGTTCACCAAAAATAATGAAATTAAGATCATCTGTATTAAAGTTCTGTTTGGGATTATCACAAACCTGATTTTCAATAAGGACAGAACCATTCCTAATCAACTGCTGGCAATATTTACGTGAACCAAAGCCTTGAGATTGCAAAATTTTTTCCAGCAGCATAAAAGCATCCTAAGCGAAATCACTTTATTGTACTCGATTAAGCTGTTCACCGCTGTTCGCTGAACATTCATTCTTTATTTTTATAATTTATTCATATTCCCTCCATCTGCAATACAACATATACAAAACCCTCATTAAAACATCGTACACATGGGGAGCTGCTCCACATTTTCACTCAAATGTCCTGCTAAATTGGTCTCAAGTAAAAAAATGCTGTCCCAAAACAAAGGACAAGGAGTTTCCCTATGAAATCGAATATCTGGTTATGTAGCGTTATCCTGGCAACCACGTCAATGGTGTCTGTTGCGCATGCAGACAACGCAACACGTGTTGCAGCAACCTCTGCCCTTGGTAGTGTGGTGGGTACCGCGATTGGTCAACAGCTTGGCGGACAGACAGGTGCCATGATTGGTTCTGCACTTGGTGGCGCAGGTGGGGCGGCAGCATCCAGCAATAAGCGTGACCGTACTGAAGCCGCAATTGGTGGTGGTCTAGGTGGTGCTGGTGGTTATACCGTAGGCCGTAACATGGGTGGAACCAATGGCGGTTATATCGGTGCTGCACTAGGTGCGGCTGGTGGTGCTGCACTGGGTCAAAAAGTGGGTCAGGATCGTGCCGAAGAGGAACGCTATGACCGTCGTTATGACAACCGCCGTTCGTACAATGACCGCCGCTACTACAACTCACGCTATAACTATCGTCATGACAATGGCAAACACCGTGGCTGGTACAAACATCGTTAATAAATTTTATCCTTACCCCTTTGGCACTTTCGAGTGCCTTTTTTTATTTATACATTTTCATCTACAAATATAGAAACATTAAATCCAATAAAAACGATATACAAAACCAAACCTATATCGTATTATTTCGATATATAGTTTTGAGAATCAGCAATGAAAGTATTAAAAGATATAAAGTTCTCCATTCTAGAGTTGGCGCCTGTTAGAGAGGATAAAAATATTGAGTTTTCTCTACGCCACGCACTTGAATTGGCTCAGCATGCTGAAAAGCTGGGATATGAACGTTTTTGGCTAGCTGAGCATCACAACATGGATGGCATCGCCAGTTCGGCAACTGCCGTTCTATTAGGATTTATTGCCGCCCACACCCAGAAGATCCACCTAGGTTCAGGTGGTGTCATGCTTCCAAACCATGCACCTTTGGTAGTGGCTGAGCAATTTGGAACATTAGCTACACTCTACCCAAACCGTTTTGAGCTTGGCTTAGGCCGTGCCCCTGGAACTGATCCACTGACCATGCGGGCCTTACGTCGTGGCCGTCAGGAAACTGAAGATCAGTTCCCGCAGGATGTGCTGGAAATTCTGCAATATTTTAAAGACCCACAACCCAACCAGAAAATCATTGCCACTCCAGGCCAAGGCACCCATGTACCCGTTTGGTTGTTAGGTTCAAGCCTGTTTAGCGCACAGCTTGCCGCAAAGTTGGGACTTCCCTACTCCTTTGCCTCACATTTTGCGCCAAGAATGTTGGGACAGGCTATCCAGATTTATCGGGATAATTTCCAGCCATCTGAATATTTGGATCAACCTTATATTTCAATGGGCATACCCACCGTTGTTGCCGCTACAGATGAAGAGGCACAATATTTAGCCACCAGTTCTTATCAGCGTATTTTAAACCTGATTCGGGGGCACAGTCTAAAACTCAAACCGCCAATTGAATCAACACAAGGTCTGGCAAGCAGCGCTGAGCAACTCGCCATTCAGAATTTCTATGCAATGGCTCAAATTGGCTCGCAGGAAACTGTCAAAGCGGGGTTGGAAAAAATTGCCGCGCAATATGATGTGGATGAGTTTATTTTCACCTGTGATATTTACGACACACATAAACGCCTGGAAAACTTTAGCTTGCTCATGGAGCTAAAAAACCAGTAGACAAGCTTATTTTAAAATAAGCATTGCCCCGTTCCGCAATGCTTATTTCACCACACCCATGTATTGATAGGAGGTAGTCTTCTTGCTGTAACGTAAATACTTGCCTTGCGGTTTATAGTTTTTATCCAGCAACATAATATCAATATTATTCAAGCTTTTGTCTGTACGGATGTAATCAGGTGCCTCATCCGAGCTTTCATGGTTTTTACAGTCAAAATCAACCTGAATGGCATCAAGCTGCGCCTTTTTGGTTTGGAAAACCTTGAACGTCTGAACTGCACCTGTTTGTGTTGGCTTAAAGGCATTCATTGCATAGGCTCCCATACAACTGCTGGCTTTATAATAATTTTCCACAAAATAAACAGGTTGTTGAGATAACTGGGTTTGTTTAACATCCAGAATAAAACCCGTGTCAATTGGGGTTAAAACCGTTTTGCCTGCCTTTTGAGTCTGCACATAGGAAGAAAATTCTCCCATTGTGCCACCACTGCCAATATCGAATGTATAAAACTTTAAACTTTTGTCAGGGGAAAAATGAATGCGTAAATTATAATGGTCCTGAAAAGCAGGAAAGGAATAATTAAAACTGGATGGATCTTGCTTAATCTTGTTCACCACAGCCGATTCAATCTCCTGATTGACTTCATAAAAAGCTTTCTGGTCGTATTGCTTTACCAGTTGCTTCTCAAATTGGGCCAGTGTCTCAGCATAAGTTTGTGTCACGAAAATAAATGGCAATAACAAAACAAGTTTTTTCATTATGATGTTCCCAATTTTATTTCTTCAAAATAAAAAAGCGTAGCCCATCACCCACGCTTCTCATTTGAATATCATATTTAGCCAATACGACGTTTTAAACCTGTCATTTGTAAAATACGGGTTGAGATTTCCTCAATCGACATTTCAGTGACATTTAAATATTTAATGCCTTCTGAAATATAAATTCCCTCAATTGCCCGCAGTTCCATCTGGCACTGGCTAAAACTTGCATAGCGGCTATTGGCCTTACGTTCATTACGAATCGCAACCAGACGTTCTGCATCAATCATCAGACCAAACAGCTTGTTTTTATGCTCTTTTAGAACTTTTGGTAAACGGTTGTCGTCCAGGTCTTCTTCAGTAAGCGGGTAGTTTGCCACGCGGATACCAAACTGTAATGACAGGTAGATCGAGGTTGGCGTTTTACCCGAACGTGACACGCCAATCAGGATAATATCGGCTTTATCGTAGTGACGTGTTCGGGCACCATCATCATTGTCCAGCGCAAAATGCACCGCATCAATACGTGCCTTATAATATTCAGAGTCAGTCACCGCATGGGTCTGCCCAACCAATGTGGTTGGCGGTGTTCCCAACTCTTCTGAAAGTTTACTGATCAAACCCTCAAACACATCCAAATTAACGGCTTTGGCAGTATTGATAATATCGCGTACCAATGGGTCAACCAAAGTGTCAAAAACCAGTGGCAGGGAACCATCACGGGACTGGCATGCATTGATCTCTGCAACCGCGACCATAGCAGCTTCTTCAGTGGCAATATAAGGCATGATATGAATGTCAAAATCCACGTTTGGAAATTGCGCAAGTAGTGAATGTCCAAGGGTTTCTGCGGTAATTGCCGTACCATCTGATATAAAAAATACGCTCCGTTTAATTTGTTTACTTTCGGGCATCAAAATTCTCCTTAAACATTTGTCTTAGTGCACTATAATCTTTATAGTAAACTCATCTAACATGACTGTCGCTTAGTAAACACTATATCTAGGCACTTTCGTATAATTTCATACCAATGATAGTCATTCATACTGCAAAAAAAGTGGAGTAAATACTTTGGAAGCGCGCGTAATCGGTCTGGAAAAATTAGGGAAACACGATGTCGAACTCGTAGGTGGGAAAAACTCATCTCTGGGTGAAATGATCAGTCATTTATCCAATGCTGGTGTATCGGTACCAGGTGGTTTTGCAACAACTGCGGCTGCCTATCGTGAGTTCCTGGATCAAAGCGGCTTAAATGCTCGAATTCAGGCTGAACTGGTTCAACTGAATGTTGATGATGTGCTTGCACTTGCTGAAACAGGTGCAAAAATCCGTAAATGGATTGTTGATACTCCACTGACTGCCGCATTAGAACAAGAAATTCGTGAAGCATTTGCAGCACTTTCAAACGGTAATCCAGACATTGCCGTGGCGGTACGCTCTTCTGCAACCGCTGAAGATTTACCAGATGCCTCATTTGCAGGCCAACAGGAAACATTCCTCAATATTCGCGGTATTGACAACATCCTGATTGCAATTAAGGAAGTTTTTGCTTCCCTTTATAATGACCGTGCCATTGCTTACCGTGTCCACCAAGGTTTCGAACACAGTGTGGTTGCCCTTTCTGCGGGTGTGCAACGCATGGTTCGCTCTGAAACTGGTGCTGCGGGTGTGATGTTTACCCTTGACACAGAATCGGGTTTCCGTGACGTGGTGTTTATTACCGCATCTTATGGCTTGGGTGAAATGGTGGTGCAAGGTGCCGTCAACCCTGACGAATTCTATCTGTCAAAACCACTTTTAAAGGGTGGTAAACACGCTGTCCTACGCCGCAACCTAGGTTCCAAGCACCAGAAAATGATTTATGGTGAAGAAGGTGCCGCAGGTAAATCTGTTGTTGTGGTTGATGTTGAAAAGCCAGAACGTCAGCAGTTTGCATTGAACGACCATGAACTGCATGAACTTGCAAAACAGGCAATGATCATTGAAGAACATTATGGTTCACCAATGGACATCGAATGGGCGAAAGATGGCGATGATGGTCAAATCTATATCGTTCAGGCACGCCCAGAAACAGTGAAGAGTCGCCAGAATGTCGGCACAATGGAACGCTACCTGCTTAAGCAAAAAGGTACTGTGCTTTGTGAAGGCCGTTCAATTGGTCAGCGCATTGGTTCTGGCAAGGTCCGTGTTGTGACCTCAATTAAAGAGATGGACAAGGTTCAGGATGGAGACGTACTTGTATCCGACATGACCGATCCAGATTGGGAACCAGTCATGAAACGTGCGGCTGCGATTGTCACCAATCGTGGTGGTCGTACCTGTCACGCGGCAATCATTGCGCGTGAGCTGGGTGTTCCTGCAATTGTGGGCTGTGGCAATGCCACTGAACTGTTAACGGATGGTCAGGAAGTGACTGTTTCCTGTGCCGAAGGTGATACGGGCTTCATCTATGAGGGTGCGCTGGACTTTGAGGTTCAACGTAACTCGATCAACTCGATGCCGAAGCTTCCGTTCAAGATCATGATGAACGTGGGTAATCCTGACCGTGCGTTTGACTTTGCCCAGATTCCAAATGAAGGGATTGGCCTTGCACGTCTAGAGTTCATCATCAACCGTATGATCGGTGTGCATCCAAAAGCTTTGTTGAACATTGAGAGCCTGCCACGTGAAACGCGTGCCGCTGTAATGACACGTACTGCGGGTTATTCTTCCCCAATCGAATTCTATGTTGAAAAACTGGTTGAAGGCATTTCAACGCTGGCAGCCGCATTTGCTGAAAAACCTGTGATTGTGCGTATGTCTGACTTCAAGTCAAATGAATACGCAAACCTGATTGGTGGTAAGTTATACGAGCCAGAAGAAGAAAACCCAATGCTGGGCTTCCGTGGTGCCAGCCGTTACGTTTCTGACAACTTCCGTGACTGTTTCGAGCTTGAATGCCGTGCGCTGAAAAAAGTCCGTGATGAAATGGGTCTCACCAATATTCAAATCATGATTCCTTTCGTTCGTACGGTTTCCGAAGCAAAACGTGTGATCGAACTGCTTGCGCAAAATGGCCTGAAACGTGGTGAGAATGGTTTGAAAATCATCATGATGTGTGAATTGCCAACCAATGCATTATTGGCTGAGCAATTCCTTGAGCACTTTGATGGCTTCTCTATCGGTTCAAATGACTTAACACAACTTACACTGGGTCTGGACCGTGACTCTGGTATCGTATCTCACTTGTTTGATGAGCGTGATCCAGCGGTTAAGGCGCTTCTTTCCATGGCAATTCATGCCTGCCGCAAAGCTGGCAAATATGTGGGTATTTGTGGTCAGGGCCCATCTGACCACCCTGATCTGGCTAAATGGCTCATGGAACAGGGTATTGAATCTGTGTCACTGAATCCTGATTCAGTGCTTGATACCTGGTTCTTCCTTGCTGAAGAACAAATCAAGAAAGCCTAGTCTTTTTTTAGAAAAAGACCCTCTTTCGCAGGGTCTTTTTTATCTTTAGTCATTGAGATTTTAAAATTATGCAAATTTACTTGGCTCGTAACAACCAACAAGCTGGACCTTATAGTTTAGAACAAGTGAACCAAATGCTTGCCAGTCAACAAGTTCTACTCACAGATTTGGCCTGGCATGAGGGTATGGCAGAATGGAAAACGCTTGGTGAACTTACACAAGGTAAACTGGTATACGAACCTGTAGGTTACGCTCCCTTTAGTGCCCAGATTAAAACTGAGACTCATCCCAACTCAGCATTTAATATCAAAGTCGAACAAAAGACATCTCAGTTGGCCCCGATCCATTCACGTTTTTTTGCAAAATTGATTGATGTATTTTTGTGGTTTCCCGCAACATTCCTCCTCACTGCTTTTTTTACACCCGAACAGGCACAAAAGTTTACCCAGTTGAATGAACAACTGTTTCGACTGATGGCAGACCGCTCATCAGACATTGCCCTAGCCCAGAAAGTCCAGACTGAAATTCTTGCGATTATTCCCACCCATGCCTGGATGACCATGTGTGTCTATATCATTGCCATGCTTATGGTACAGGCTTTCCTGATTGGAAAATCAGGTCAAAGCATTGGCAAGAAATTGCTAAAAATCAAGATTGTGGATGCTGAAACGTCTGCTCCTGTCAGCTCAGTAAGGGCATTCTGGCTCAGAAGTATGGTTTTTGTTATTTTAAACATGATCATTGTGCCGCTGATTTCCGTGATTGAATCGCTGTTTGCCTTGGGGAAAAATCGTCAGGCATTACATGACAAATTGGCAAAGACCAAGGTGGTTCAGAAATAAGCCTCATCAATTATTTGCATAAAGCTGTATATTAAATACATTTTATACAGCCTTTCAATATAGCATGTTGATATATAAAAAAAAGATAGGGCTTTAATCCAATCCCTACAAAATAAATCGGGTTTTAAAACAAGTATTTCAGGCTACTTTATCAGTAGCTTAGTTTTTCAATATGAGGCATAATGCCCTACAACGTAGCGGTGTCGCATGATTGCTAAGCAATTCACCATTATTTCTTATCAATCATGCGACACTTTAATCGCTATCCCATAATTTATTTAGGGAATGGGACTCTTCACCGAGGTTGTAAAATGAGACAAACGATTTTAGCTGTATTGTCTTTATCAACGATGGCTGCGCTCTTGACAGGGTGTGGCGGTGATATGGTACTTCTAAACAATAAAGGTCCAGTTGGTCAAGGTCAAAGTAGCCTGATGATGACTGCGATCTATTTAATGCTGTTGGTGGTGATTCCGTCAATCGTGATGGCATTATGGTTTAGTTGGAAATATCGCGCATCGAATAAAGATGCAGACTATAAACCTACTTGGGCACACTCTACGACAATTGAGATCGTTGTTTGGGGTGTACCTGTCATTATTATTGGTATTTTAGCTTGGTTAACTTGGTGGGGTTCCCACAAGTACGACCCTTACCGTCCGTTAGATTCAGACAAAGCACCATTAACTATTCAAGCCATCGCTGAACAGTTTAAATGGATCTTTATCTATCCTGAGCAAGAGATTGCAACGGTAAACGAAGTACGCTTCCCAGAAAAAACACCTATTAGCTTCAAGATCACCTCTAACTTCACAATGAACTCATTCTTCATTCCACAGTTAGGCGGCCAAATCTATGCTATGGCGGGTATGCAGACTCACCTTCACTTATTGGCAGATGAACCTGGTGTATTCCGTGGTTTCTCAGCAAACTATTCAGGTTACGGTTTCTCTCAAATGCGCTTCAAGGCACATAGTGTGACTGAGCCAGAATTTGCACAATGGGTGGAAGCAGTTAAAGCTGGCAATGGTACAAGCATTAACCCTGAAGCTGTGCAGAAAGGTACCCTTGACCAGGCTGAGCTAGCAACGCTTAAAGATGGTGATCGCTCTAAACACCAGATCGAACACTTGGTTAACCGTGCCAAGGCTGCTGGTGATGAAGAAGCACTTGCCAAGGCTGAAGCGATGAAACCGTTCCCGACCAAGCCTCACCCTGTGACCTATTACTCTTCAGTTGAGCCAAAATTGTTTGAAACAATCATCAACCACTATATGAGTAACTATCACGGTGCTGACCACTCTGCTGGACATGCGACAGCAGAAACTCATGGCGCGGCAGAACACGCTGCTCAAGGGGAATAAGACATGGATATGATTTTTGGTAAACTTGGTTGGGACTCTATCCCAACAGAGCCAATCGTACTTGTCACCATGGTCTTTATGGCACTTGGTGGAATTGCAGTGCTTGGCGGTATCACCTATTTCAAAAAATGGGGATATTTGTGGAATGAATGGTTTACCTCTGTAGACCATAAAAAAATTGGTATCATGTATATCCTCGTATCTGTGGTCATGCTTTTGCGTGGTTTCGCCGATGCGATCATGATGCGTCTACAGCTTTTCCTCGCCAAAGGCGGCGGTGAAGGCTACCTGCATCCAGACCACTACGACCAGATCTTCACCGCGCACGGTGTGATCATGATCTTCTTTGTGGGGATGGGTCTTGTTGTGGGTATGATGAACATCTCTGTACCGTTGCAGATTGGTGCACGTGACGTTGCATTCCCATTGTTGAACTCTTTAAGCTTCTGGCTATTTGCTGGTGCTGCTGGTTTGATGATGGCATCACTGGTAATTGGTGAGTTTGCCGCGACTGGATGGATGGCTTACCCTCCTCTGTCTGGCATTCAGTACTCTCCTGGTGTTGGTGTTGACTACTATATCTGGGCACTTCAGATTTCTGGTCTTGGTACGCTATTAACGGGTGTTAACTTCTTTGTTACCATCATCAAGATGCGTACCCCTGGCATGAAACTGATGGACATGCCAATCTTTACCTGGACTTCACTTTGTACGGCAGTACTGATCATTGCATCATTCCCTGTATTAACAGGTACACTTGCAATGTTGACACTAGACCGTTACTTCGGCTTCCATTTCTTCACCAATGAGCTTGGCGGTAGCCCAATGCTTTACGTGAACCTGATCTGGACATGGGGTCACCCAGAAGTATACATCCTGGTATTACCAGCATTTGGTCTATACTCTGAAATCGTGGCGACGTTCTCTCGTAAAGCGTTGTTCGGTTACAAGTCTATGGTGTATGCAACAATTGCGATTACTGTTCTTGCATTTGTTGTATGGCTTCACCACTTCTTCACCATGGGTGCTGGTGCGAACGTGAATGCGTTCTTCGGTATCATGACCATGATTATTGCGATTCCTACAGGTGTGAAAATCTTCTCCTGGTTATTCACCATGTATAAAGGTCGCATTAGTTTCACCACACCAATGTTATGGACAATTGGCTTCCTTGTAACATTTGGTATCGGTGGTTTGACTGGTGTACTTATGGCTGTTCCACCTGCGGACTTCCTTGTACACAACTCACTCTTCTTGATCGCTCACTTCCATAACGTGATTATCGGTGGTGTGGTGTTCGGTATGTTTGCTGGCATCATCTTCTACTGGCCAAAAATGTTTGGCTGGAAGCTCAATGAAGCATGGGGTAAAGCTGCGTTCTGGTTCTGGTTCTTCGGTTTCTATTTTGCATTCATGCCACTTTATATCCTTGGTTTCATGGGTATGACGCGTCGTTTGAATACATATGACAACCCAGAATGGGACCCATATTTGGCAATCGCATTGTTCGGTGCAGTTCTTGTTGCAATCGGTATTGCATGTTTCCTTATGCAAATCATCGTTGGCTTCCTACAACGCAAGGATAACATGGACTATACAGGCGATCCTTGGGATAGCCGTACAGTTGAATGGGCAACGTCTTCCCCTGCTCCATTCTATAACTTTGCGCATCTTCCAGCAGGTGACGGTGTTGACCGTTTCTGGACTGACAAAGAAAATGGTGTAGCATACGCTCGCAACACGAAATATGAAGACATCCACATGCCAACAAACCGTGCTGCTGGTGTCATCATTGCAATGTTCATTACTGTTATGGGCTTTGCACTGATCTGGCATATTTGGTGGCTGGTCGTTGTTTCATTCCTTGCTGCTGTCATCAGCCTGATCGTAAGCTCATTCACCAAGAATGTTGACTACTACGTTCCTGCCGCTGAAGTAGAGCGTATTGAGAATGAACGCTATGCGTTACTTGAAAAACACTTGAAGAAGGACTAAGGAAATGGCTGAAGTACTTCATCACGACAACCACGGTCATGACGATCATCATGAACATGATGATACCGACTTAACGGTCTTCGGTTTCTGGACATACCTGATGAGTGACTTGATTCTTTTCGGATCACTCTTCATTGCGTTCGCCGTACTAAGCAGTCATGTTCCACCTGGCACACCAAGTGCGAAAGATCTTTTTGGTGAGTCTTTAGGTTTTGTATTAACCGAGACTTTTGCCCTCTTGATTTCTTCTGTGACTTTTGGTTTTGCAGTGCTTGCATCATATAAAAAGAATGTCAATCAGGTGATTACCTGGTTATTCATTACTTTCCTTTTTGGTGCATCGTTTATCGGTATGGAAATCTATGAGTTCCATCACCTTGTACATGAAGGTCATGGTCCAACGCACAGTGCATTCCTATCTGCATTCTTCACTTTGGTTGGCACACACGGTATCCACGTAACCTCTGGTTTAGTGTGGATGTTGGTATTGATGTACCAGATCAAGAAGAATGGTTTGACTCTGCCGAATACACGTCGTCTGGCTTGTCTAAGCTTGTTCTGGCACTTCCTTGACATCGTTTGGATCTGTGTATTCAGCGTCGTTTACTTACTGGGAGTTCTCTAATGAGTAGTCATGACCATAATGCTGCTGGTGCATCACACGGTAACTTTAAGCAATACACGGTTGGATTTATCCTATCTGTCATCCTTACCATCATCCCATTCGGAATGGTGATGGCAGGTGGTTTCGGTCGTGGCATTTTAGTTACTGTGATTGCAATCACTGCTGTTGCTCAGGTTATTGTACAGCTTGTGTATTTCCTACACATGAATACCTCATCTGAACAACGCTGGAACCTGATTGCATTTATCTATACGATTCTTTGTATTGCGGTACTTTTAGTCGGTTCTGTGTGGGTAATGAACTACCTACACTACAACATGATGATCTAAACTGGTCGTCATGTTTAAAAAGTATTTATTCCTGACTAAGCCAGGAATTCTCTTCGGTAATTTTATTACCACCTTGGGCGGCTTTTTCCTAGCCGCCCAAGGCTCCATAGACTGCCTCTTATTATTACTTACACTGATTGGAACGACTTTTGTGGTTGCGTCTGGTTGTGTTGTAAATAATGTAATTGATCAAGACATCGATCAAAAAATGCAACGCACCATGAACCGTGCACTTGTTAAAAAGACCATCTCCCCGACCATTGCACTGCTTTATGCATTTGTGTTGGGTATGATTGGCTTTGGCATGCTTTGGTTTTATGTCAATGCGTATGCGTTTTTATTCGCTGTGATTGGTTTTGTCGTCTATGTCGGTTTCTATAGCTTGTGGACCAAACGTACCACAATCCATCAAACCGTCATTGGTAGTATTTCTGGAGCGAGTCCACCTGTCATTGGTTATACGGCTGTAAGTCACCATTTCGATATGGCGGCCCTACTGATTTTTGTAGCCTATGCCTTATGGCAAATGCCACATTCATGGGGAATTGCAATCTATCGTTTTGATGATTATAAAAATGCAGGAGTGCCGATCTTACCTGTAGCTCGCTCTATCCATAGAACGAAAATAGAATCACTGATTTATGTGGTTTTATTTACCCTGGCCATGAATGCGCTATATGTTTATGGATACACCAATGTTGTTTTTCTGGTGATCTGTAACCTGCTTTGTGCCTACTGGTTCTACATTGGTATTTTAGGATTCAAGGCTCAGAATGATCAGCTTTGGGCAAAACGCTTTTTCTTATTCTCCGTGATTCTCATCACTGTCATCAGTCTGAGCTTTAGCTTTACCTTTAAAAGCCCTGCACCATTCCTCCCTATTTTTTAAAAAGATAGAGAACGCTCTATCTTTTTATTCTCTTTCCTGCTTGTTATCATTTCCCACCATAAAAATATTTAATTCCTTATCATTCAAATGAAACTGCACAATATTTTATCCATTAAGCCAATTTTTTATTCCAGTTTACTCATCATCTGTGGTTATGGCTCAAACATATATGCAGGTGTTGAGAATATCTGCGAACCCAACCTTGCAATGGATGATCGTAGCCTGAGTAGTTGTAGCAATCTGCCTGTCCTGGTTCCACTCAATGATAGTCAAACCAATATGGTGTTGCTGCTCAGTGATCTGGGACTGGCGACAATCAAGCCCATGACAGCAGATGGCAATTTATGGGATGCAAGCTACGGTACGGTGCCTTTTGATGCAGCAAATATTTCCGCTTTGACTGAAAACAGGATTTTAAATCAGCGAGAAAAATTGTCGCAAAAAGATGAAATCATTTTTGATGAACGTTGCTACAGTTTTAATTCTGGCAATGCTGCTTTTATTAGTCAGGTTAAAATCAATAAGAATATTCCAGCAAATGAAAAACAATTGCTGATCAATGAACGTCAAAAAATGAATCAATGTGGTGATAAAATTGCATTGATTGCCGTTGATCCAAATTGGTCAGTCACAACACGTCAATACGCCTCTTACTTAAACGCCAGTATCCTGTTTTATAATGCGAACTATACTGCCGCAACCAAAATTTATACGGTGTTAAGCGCTGTTGAGGACACATGGGTAAAAGAAACTGCACTGTATATGTTGATTCGTACCAGCCTCAATTCAGCTTATGCAACAGGTGTGGATCAGTATGGTGATGTGTATCTGGACAATATCAACCAAAATCTACTAAAACAATTTTTAGATCATATCACGGTTTATTTAAAAGCCTATCCAAATGGGCAATATATCGCGAGCGCACGCGGCCTTATGCGTCGGGGACTATGGCTTTCAAAACGTCAGGATTTACTGGTCAATGAAATCATTTGGCAAATCCAGAATCCTAAATCAAAATTTTATAATCTGGAGATGAGTCAATTACCTGCCGAAATTGACCGTCGGGTATTTAACAGCCAATATTTCAATGTTAAAAATTTAACAGATCCATTTTTTCTGACGACTTATGACTTGATGTATATGCGAATGCCTGCATCTGACCCTTATCGTCCCATAACATGGGCACAACTGACAGCTCAAAAAGAATTTTTTAAGGCCCAGCCTGAGTTATTCCAATATTTACAGGCAGCTCATTTGGTGTTTGTCCAAAATAAGCCACAGGAAGCCTTGAGCTATTTACCTAAGGACAATATCAAAACCAGCAATTATTTGCAGCTAAGCCAAAGCTTTTTAAAAGGACAAATTTTAGAGAAAACTGGACAGAAACAGGCGGCCGAACAATATTGGAACCAACAGTGTGCCCAAGCAAGAGATAGTTTTCAAAAAGGCCTGTTTGAAACGGCTTTATCCAATCATCTCGCTGCCAAACAGGACTATTCAGCTTTTATCGGTAAAAAAGCCAAAATCAGCCAGTTAAATTTGCAACGAAATTTTATTACCCAAGTGGCAAATGCAGACAGTTTACAAAAAATCATCCAGTCGAATGACAGTACCCTTGATCAAAAACAGGCAGCCACCTATACCCTGTTAAGCAAAAGTTTAGTTCATCAAAATTTTGACTTATTTAAACAAAGCTTTGCTTTTTTACCTAAAAATGCAGATCAATATCAAGGTTATAGTAGTAAAGATGAACAATTAAAAAATAAGCCTGATTTCTCCAATTTTATCTGGAATGGCGCAACTATTACCTCGCAGTTTAAATGTGCAAATTTACAAACTTTAGTCAGCCAATTGTCACAAGCTCCTCAAGACCCTTTATTGAATGTCTGTTTAGGTGAATATTTCCGTAGTGAACAAGGTTATTCACTACAACAGTTGGCTTATGCTGAACAGCAAAAATCCAGTTTTTCGGGAAAAATATTTGCCCGTGGTCAGGTGTATAAAGACATTCTAAAATCATCCAGTAAAGATGATTTACACGCCTATGCCTTATATCGTTCAATTCAGTGTTATGCACCCAGTGGAATCAATGATTGTGGTGATGCAGAAGTGGGTAAGCCAGTTCGTAAACAATGGTATGACCAGATCAAAAGAGACTATCCAAATAGTACTTGGGCAAAATCACTTAAATATTATTGGTAACTTTTAGCCATGAAGTTGCTTAAAACGGTTTTCTGTATTTTTCTGGTTTTTAGCCTGAATGCCTGCCAACCGACACAATCAGCAACTTCAAAAGTTGATGCCAATGATTTTGCTTCTTTCTGGATTTGGGGTGATATTCAGACAGCCCCTTATCTGGTTCATGCACAGGAATTGTATATTTTACAGGGTGAAATCCATTATTCCAAAACAAAACAGACTTTAACTTTCACACCGCAAGGTGTATCCATACTGAAGTTACCCCATCAAAAAATATGGCTGGTTTTCCGAACCCATCATTTGGCGTGGAATGAACAAAATTACCAAACCATTCTCAATCGATTGGAACATTGGAGAAATCAGGGCAATCAGGTTCAAGGCATTCAAATTGATTTTGATAGTAAAACCAACAGTTTGAAAGACTATGCCATTTTTCTGCAAAAACTCAGGCAGAAATTACCCCAACAATATCGGCTCAGTATTACAGGCTTACTGGACTGGACCAATTTTAAAGACCAGAACACCTTAACCCTTTTTAGGCAAAATATTGATGAACTGGTGATCCAGACTTATCAGGGCACGGCCACAATCCCGAATTATCCTGAATATTTAAAACGTATCTCTGCCCTGCGCTTGCCCTATAAAGTTGGGCTGGTACAACATGGAACATGGTTCGGGAATAGTACAAAACAAAAAGATCCCTATTTTAAAGGCTATGTGGTGTTTTTACTTCGATCAAAAGCGTGAATTTGCTTGCGATTTAAGCCAAACATGACTAGAATTGTCGCTTCGCAATTTGCGACATAACTAAATTAGTTATGACTCCTTGCTTCTGGCTTTATACAAGTTAGGGGCTGCTTAAACCGTAAGGAGCTGACAATGCGTCACTACGAAATCGTACTATTGGTACACCCAGACCAAAGCGATCAAGTTGTAGGTATGGTTGAACGCTATATCTCTCAGATCAAAGAAGCTGAAGGTCAAATTCACCGTTTAGAAGATTGGGGCCGTCGCCAATTGGCTTACCCAATTAACAAGATTCATAAAGCACACTACATTCTTATGAATGTTGAATGTGGTCAAACGACTCTTGATGAACTCGAAGAATTGTTCCGTTATAACGACGCGATCATTCGCAACATCATCATCCGTCGTGAACACGCAATCACTGAAGAATCTCTACTTGCGAAAAGTGCTGAAGAAAAACGTGCCCGTAAGGCGCAACGTGAAGAAGCACAACACGCAGTTCAAGAAGCTGAATAAGGAGAACATCAATGGCACGTTTTTACCGTCGTCGCAAGTTCTGCCGCTTTACAGCTGAGAAAGTTGCGTACATCGACTACAAAGATATCGACACTTTAAAACAGTACATCACTGAAAACGGCAAGATTGTTCCTAGCCGTATTACAGGTACTAAAGCTCGTTATCAACGTCAATTAGCGTTAGCGATTAAACAAGCGCGCTATTTAGCGTTGATTCCTTACACTGACAATCATAAGTGAGGTTGAGCCGTGGATATTATCTTATTACAACGCATTAAGAACCTTGGTAAATTAGGCGACAAAGTATCAGTTAAAGCTGGTTATGGTCGTAACTTCCTGATCCCTCAAGGTAAAGCTGTAGCTGCAACTGAAGCAAACACTGCTGCTTTTGAAGCTCGTCGTGCTGAACTTGAAAAACAGGAAGCTGCTATTTTGGCTGCTGCAAATGCACGTGCTGACCAATTGAACGAAGTGAATATCGTGATCACTGCGAAAGCTGGTGATGAAGGTAAACTGTTCGGTTCGATCGGTACTCGTGACATCGCTGATGCCTTGACCAATGCTGGTCTTGCTGTAGACCGTGCAGAAGTTCGTTTACCAAACGGTGCGCTTCGTCACACTGGTGAATTCAACATCGCAATTCAATTGCACCATGATGTTGTTGCTGAAGTTCTCGTTACTATCGTATCTGAGTAATTTTTGCAAAGAAAAGGGCATGTTTTTACATGCCCTTTTTTACGTCTAAAGTTTGCCAAAACCATCAAGCTGTATTTTCACCACTTACACAATTTTCTTCCAATTAAACGCTCCTGTCTGCATCCATTTGGATTAAGATAGTCACTCTTTTACGGTTTCATCTTTTTATTGGGTCTTGTTATGTCACAGGCAAATGCCAGTTTTGCAAAAAATACTCCAAAGACAGAGAGTAACGTGAATGACTCAGGTCAATTAAAAGAATTTAGAACGCCACCGCATAATCTTGCGATTGAACAGGCGGTATTGGCAGCATTAATGACGGTTGCCGAGTCATTTGAACAGGTCGGTGACCTGCTTAAGGAAAATGATTTTTACGCTACACGCCATAAATATATTTACCGTGCCATTGAAAAACTGGCACAGGAAAACTCCCCTTATGATGCCGTCTTGGTCAATGACTGGCTACTCAAACAGAACCTGCTGGATGCGATTGGTGGTGAAGAGTATTTGATGCAATTGATGGCGGATTCTCCATCAAGCTTCTATAACCTTGAAATCTATGCCAGTAAAATTAAGGAATTTTCAACCTTACGCAGTATGATCAAGGTCAGCAGCGACATTTTACAAAATGCCTATGACACCAAAGGTCGCCCTGTCAGTGAAATTCTGGATCTAGCTGAAACCAATATTTTCTCTTTGGCAGAACAGCATAACAACAATAAAAAGGATTCAGGCCCGAAATCAATTAGTTCAGTCACCGCAGATGTAATTAGCAAACTGGATGAGCTGTCTAAAATGGATGGCAATATCACAGGTCTTTCCACAGGTTTCCTTGAGCTGGACAATAAAACCTATGGGATGCAGGCTGGTGATTTAATTATTGTGGCGGCTCGTCCCTCTATGGGTAAAACCACATTCGCCATGAATCTGGTTGAGAGCGTTTTATTTAACAGCAATCTCCCTGCCCTTGTTTACTCAATGGAGATGCCAGCAGATTCCATCGCCATGCGTTTGATTTCCTCTTATGGCAAAGTACATCAGGGCCATCTGCGTTCAGGTAAGCTGGATGGTGATGAATGGTCAAAGGTTACAGGCACGATTTTGCAGTTACAGGAAAAACATCTTTATATTGATGATTCCTCTGCCCTACCACCAACAGAGGTTCGAGCACGTGCCAGACGCATTGCCAAAATGCATGATGGCAAAATTGGCTGCATCATGGTCGATTACTTACAGTTGATGAAAGTGCCAGGTATGGGTGATAACCGTGTTGGCGAGATCTCGGAAATTTCCCGAAGCCTGAAAGCATTGGCAAAAGAAATGCAATGTCCAGTGATTGCCCTGTCACAGCTTAACCGTAGTCTGGAAAACCGCCCAAACAAACGCCCTGTAATGTCTGACTTGCGTGAATCAGGTGCGATTGAACAGGATGCCGACTTGATCATGTTTATTTACCGTGATGAGGTTTATAACAAAGAGTCCAAAGAAGCAGGTACAGCTGAAATTATTATCGGTAAACAGCGTAACGGCCCAATTGGTACAGTCCGCCTTGCGTTTGAAGGGCAATATACCCGTTTTAGTAACCTCTCCCCTGAGTTCTATGCTCAGTATGATGATGAAGAATAATTCTTAACTAATTATCTATTTTATATATTTTCCAAGCCGACCCAAAGGAGACATCAGGGTGCGCCAAGCAACAGTTTATATTGACAGCGAAGCGCTGCAATATAATTTAAACCGTGTCAAACAACTTGCACCACATTCAAAAATTGTAAGTATGGTTAAGGCCAATGCCTACGGACATGGAGTCAAGGACTGTTTAGCCGCCTTAAATGCGACGGATGCCTTTGGAGTCGCCTGTCTGGAAGAAGCCCTGGAAATTCGACAGCTAGGATATACCCAACCCATCACATTAATTGAGGGTGTTTTTTCTGAAAATGAAATGATTCAAGTGATTGGGCAAAAACTGGAATGTGTCGTTCATCAGCCCCAACAAGTTGAATGGTTAATTGCCCATAAAGATCATTATAACACTTTAAACCTAAAGGTCTGGATAAAGCTGAATAGTGGCATGAATCGTTTGGGTTTTAAAGCGACAGAAATTATTGAAGTGATTCAACAATTAAAATCTCATGGTTTTACCTGTGTACTCACCATGCACTTTGCCAACGCTGATTCAGATCATCCATTAAATGAACAACAAAAAAACCAGTTTCTACAAGTAAAACAAGCCTGTGAACCGATTTTGGCATCATGTTGCAATTCTGCCGCGATTTATAAATATCCTGAACTACATTTCGACTTTGTCCGTCCAGGTATCATGCTTTATGGCGCGACGCCTTTTGCAGATCAAAACGTTCACACACTTGACCTCAAACCCGTCATGAGCTTTGAGGCAGAGATTATTGCCTTAAACCAGATTCAGGCAAATGAATGTGTAGGCTATGGATCGACCTTTACTGCCACACAGCCTATGAATATTGCCATTGTCTCAATTGGCTATGGTGATGGTTATCCAAGAGCTTATATCAAACCAAATTTTGTGGCGATTAATCAGCAGTTAGTTCCTATGATCGGACGTGTCAGCATGGATATGATTGCAATTGATGTCACCCATATTCAGGCAGAGATCGGCACTAAAGTTGAGCTTTGGGGCAAATCTCGTTTGGTTGATGATGTCGCTGCCGCAAATGGCACCATTGGCTATGAACTGCTATGTCGCTTGAGTCAGAGACCAAAACGGCAAGTCACCTAATAAGATGACGTTACTACATAGCCAGTTTTGCCGATACTAAACGATTCATGCTTACGCCTCGCTCTGCTGCTTCCAATGCCAGTTTTTGATGAACCATTGATGGAACACGAACAGCAAACCGTCCGCTATACTTTCTTTCAGAGAGTGGTGTAGGCACTTTCTCACTATTGCTGCTCATCTCTGCTACAACCTCGGCAACAAGATCAACAATTCCTGAAAACGCTTTCAGTTGATCGGCATCAAGCCAAGATAATGATGGGAATTCTGCACATAAACCAACATATTCATTATCTTCAACCGACCATATAACACGGTAAGTATATTGTTTACTATCCATTTGACACCTCACAATGCTTTAAGTTTATCCAGTGCAGCCAATACTTGCTTCACCTGATATGGTTTGGCTTTTCCACTATCATCTTGAATATTAATACGAGGGTCGCCTTGCCACGGTGTTTTAAATACAGTGTGACTACCACCTGTTTGCCTTGGTTCACCAAAATATTGCTTACAAACCCTGACTAAATCAGCATAACGAACATTTTTAGGATTATTCCGCATTTGCTCGATGAGTTGATCAAGGTTTGCCATTCGGATACTCAATTATACCAATAAATTTATAGTATCAATATTAATACTACCGATCAAGACGATGCAAGTAGATAAAAATAGCAAAAATAACTTCTAGGCAACCTCATCCATTTGTATATCCGCAAGCAATGGAATCAATGCTGCAATCGAACCCTCATTTAACAAATAGGGATTAAAGTCAGCTTGTTGTAGATGCTGCTGGAAAAACTCTGAAACCTGACTATTTTTCCGCACAAATTTCATTGACCAATCTTTGAAATGACCTTGTGAGATATGTTGAGGATTAAAAACATAAATCTGCTGATGGCGAGGATCTTGCTTGATTTTATCAAGCAGTTCCAAAATAGCCGCTTGTTCCCCTTCTAGACACTGGAAAAAATAACCATCTGCAAAATACAACACACCATGTATATTATTCACATAATTAAAATGGTGCGCCTCATTTAAAACTTCTCTTAAATCAAGTGGCAAATGTGATTTCTCAGAAGTACTGGTACTGGCATAACAAAGTTGAAATATCATTTTTTTCTTACACTTATAAAGCATTTTAGTTCATTATGCCTGTCTTTGCTGACTAGACCCAATAATCTTCTGTTGGTTTTGGTAACTCCTGCAAACCACGGCGCAAGGTATCAGACCACTGCTTACTAATTTGGGTAAAGTAAGGATCTTCCTCACTGATGCGTTTGCCCCCTGGAATCACAAAACTGTCTTTATGGTAGACCACCACATCCAGAGGCAACCCAACTGACACATTTGAACGTAAGGTGGAATCAAAGGAAATGAGCGTGCAACGCAAGGCATCATCAAGCGGCATGGTGTAATGCAGTGCACGGTCTAAAATTGGCTTGCCATATTTACTTTCACCAATCTGGAAATATGGGGTATCTGTTGTCGCACAGATAAAATTGCCTTGAGGATAGACATTATAAAGCTGCATTTCCTCACCCTGAATCTGCCCACACACCAGAATACTACACGAGTAGTTCATCTGTTCCTGCGTATCCGTAGTGATGTCTTCCAATACCTTACGCAAGGTTTTACCCACCAGTTCAGCAACTTCAAACATGGTATTCGCACTATACAAATTCGGTTCTTGATGCAGAGCCAACGCATTTTGCAAATGTCCAATCACTGCCTGTGTGGTGGCTAAATTGCCCGCAGTCTGCAAGGCGATAAAACGCTCGTTTTCAACACCAAATGTATGCAGTTTACGGAATACAGAAATATGATCGACCCCAGCATTGGTTCGTGTATCACTAATCAACACCAAACCCTGCTCCAATCTTAATGCACAACAATAGGTCATCTTTCTCTCTTCACACTCAACAAGCCAAAACTTGAACACTGGATGTCATACTTTCAACACCACCCTGTTCACGCACCCCCCGTACGGGTGCAACATCCAGATAATCACGGCCAATTGCGACATAAATATGACTTTTGGGCGTAAATATCTGGTTACTGATATCGAAACAATACCATTCATTTTCCACAAAAACTTCTGCCCATGCATGACTGGCAAGGTGTGGCTGGTTTTGGTCATACAAATAGCCAGACACATAACGGGCTGGTAATTGTAACGCACGACACATGGCGATGAACACATGCGCATGGTCCTGACACACCCCCTGCCCAGCATAAAATGAATCTATTGCAGAAGTCGTTACAGATGTGCTTTCAGGCTGGTAAGGGATGTGCTGTAAAATCTGCTCTGCTAATAAAATAAGGTGGTGGCGGTCTTTCACTTTTACAATCGTCTGGGCAAAATCCCGCATCATCAAATCACAACAGGTCATTTTTGTGCCCTGTAAAAACAATATTGGTGAAACACCAGTGTCCACATAACCTAGCTCAGTATCATACAAATCAACAACACCCTGCGCCATAATGGTGAGGTAATGGTAATCATGTCGCTGGGTTGCCGTGATCCATAGGTTATTAAAGGCATCACGTTTGCTGGCATGTTGTCCTGGAACACTAATATGCCAGGACTCAACCAACTGGTGCCGTGAACTCTGCGGTATCATTTTAATCGACTGCACACTATTCCGTGCAGCCTGCGTATAATGATAATGCGTTTGGTGATTCACCATCAGTTTCATGCGAACGCCTCAAATTGATTTTCCAGTTTATAGGTAAATGCATAAAACTGGTTCAAGTCAGGTTGAGTTTTCAATATTTTCCAACTTGGTTGCAAGTCCTCCCAACCTAAATGAAATAACCGTTCAATCACTGGATCAATCGTATCCAGCACATCATGAATATTATGCTGAAACCGAAAATAGGTATCGATTTGCTCCATACCCTGTCCAATATGGAAAAATAAGGAAATATCCTCTTGCTCTGTTTTCAGGGTTGCGCAACATTCCTTTACGATGTTCTGGATAGTTGCCACATCAGGTATAACATTTTTTATTAAATGGTTCAGTTCGGCATAAATTTCAGAACTCAATAGCCCCCTAAGTTCCTGAATATTATCCCGAGCAATCTCAAGCTGGCTCATCAAGGAATATGGCTGCTGCCGATCCAGCATAAATTGGTTCAAACTTTCGGCATCATCAATATGCAGGCATAATGCCTGTACAAATCCTGCCGCCTGTTGGTCATCTGTAAAGGGTAAATGACTCACCATATACTCAATACGAAATAAATAACGACCTAACCAATAAATATGTTGAGCACTTGAGCTAAGTAAAAGCATAAATATCCTCCCTTATTAATCATAAATTCCTGTGAAATATCCCACTGCACACAAAGGATATGTGCAGTGTTATCGCTGCTTAGGAAAGATGTTAGGAGTGCAGCGATTCCACCACCCAGGTATCCTTAATGCCGCCACCCTGAGAAGAGTTGACCACCAGCGAACCTGCCTGCATGGCCACACGTGTTAATCCTCCTGGCACAATTTCAGTACGGTAAGGTGAACTCAATACAAATGGGCGTAAATCAATATGTCGCTCAGCAACGCCATCTGTGGTCAATGTCGGTGCAACTGACAGTGCCAAGGTTGGCTGTGCAATATATAAATGCGGGGTCTGCATAATTTTCTGTCTAAATTGCTCAATTTGCTGTTGATCCGCTTGAGGCCCAATCAACATGCCATATCCACCTGAACCCTGCGCCTCCTTAACCACCAGCTTTTCCAGATTGTTGAGCACATAATCCAGTTGTTCACTGTCTCGGCATTGATAGGTTGGCACATTACTTAAGATCGGGGTTTCTCCCAGATAATACTGAATCATTTGGTCAACATAAGGGTAGATCGACTTGTCATCGGCAACTCCAGTCCCTGGTGCATTGGCAATCACCACATTGTTTTGTAGATAGGCCGACATCAAACCCGCCACACCAAGCGTACTGTCAGCACGGAATACCAGTGGGTCTAGAAAGTCATCATCAACACGGCGATAGATCACATCCACCTGCTGACGGCCGCGAATGGTTTTTGCAAAGACCTTGTCATTCTCAACAAAAAGATCACGGCTTGTCACCAGCGGCACATCCATTTCACGCGCCAAAAAGGCATGTTCATAGTAGGCACTGTTAAAACGGCCTGGGGTCAGCACCACAATAAAGGGCTGGTCAACATAGGCATTCTCTTCCAGAATCGCCCTTAATAAAGTTGGGTATTGTTCAATCCCCTGTAAATTATTGCTGCTGCACAAATCAGGCATCAGTTTTTGGCTGATTTTTCGGCTTTCCAGCATATAAGATACCCCTGATGGCGTTCTTAAATTGTCCTCAAGCACAAAGAAATCACCCCGACCATCCCGAATAATGTCGATGCCACTGATTTGTGAATAAACCTTGCCTTTAAGATGATGCCTGAGCATATGCGGCTGAAAGGCTTCATGTGCCATCACCTGATGTGCTGGAATCAATCCATCCTTAAGAATGTTTTGTTCATGGTAAATGTCATCCAGAAATAGATTCAGCGCCTTAACACGTTGTGCACAGCCTGATGATATTTTCTCCCATTGTTTTTTCTCAATGACACGCGGGATTAAGTCATAAGGAATGGTTCGCTCTGTTCCCTCCTGATCCCCATACACATTAAAGGTGATGCCCTGATACAAAAAATGCTGCTTTGCCTGAACGCCCAGAACTTTTAACTCATCAAGGCTACGGATACTTAACCATTGTTCAATCTTTTTTGATGCCTCTCCGTTAAAGCTTTTATCATCGAGCATTTCATTAAAAAACTGTGATTTGAGTTGTTCAAACAGGTTGGTGGTAATACTGCTCAGCTCGGGAATATCTGGAATAAATGTGGACGAATGTACCGAAACCGCTGCCGTTTGGTCTGGAGAATAATAATCTGTACTGATATTTAGATTGTGTTCTTGTTCTGACATAGAAACCTCATCTCATCATTTATCTATAAATCAAATAAGCAATTTCAATGCCACTTATATAAAATGATCATTTTTGAAGCAGTTTTAAAAGTTTTAAGCAAATCTGCATTGGTTTCAGTCGTAAATACGTAATCTAAATGTGATGTACTTGCTAAATAACGGGAGTTTTTTTATTGTGTCAGCTCTAGCTCATTGAATTGCATATTACGCCTATGTCATCCATACAAGAAAAAGAAACGTCAAATAGCCTTTATCGTCAATGGCAAATCTTGTCCCGCCTTTCTACGGGTAAATGGATGGGCACGCGTGAATTGCAGGAAATTCTGGAACGTGAGGGTATTGAGATTAGTCTGCGTACCATTCAGCGTGATTTAAACCAGATTGCACAACGCTTTCCCATTGAAAGCAATAAAACGGTTCCGCAAGGCTGGCGCTGGCGTTCAGACGCGCCCATCCAGAGTTTGCCGCACATGACCAGCTCACAGGCGGTCACCTTTATGATGGTGGAAGAACATTTACGCCATTTGCTTCCACCCAGCTTGCTTGAAGAAATGATGCCGTGGTTCGACTTGGCAAAACGCAGTCTTTCCACACAAAACAATGTCAGACAATGGATCAACCGTGTGCGCATTGTTCCAGCGACACAGCCGCTCATTCCGCCAATTGTGGATAAACATGCACAACAGGCAATTTATGAGGGACTGTTACAGGACAAGCAAATTGAGTGTATCTATCGTGCCAGAACCCATCAGGGGGAAGATAAAACCTATATCCTCAATCCTCTGGCACTGGTACAAAAAGGTGCAGTGATTTATTTAATCTGTACCAGAAATGATAAAACTGAAGTACAAACTTTTGCCCTGCACCGTTTTAAGGCAGCCACGGTTCTGGATAGTCGGGCACTGCATCCTGTCAATTTTGATATTGATCATTACATTGACTCAGGCGCACTGGGTTTCCGTGTGGATTACAGCAAACCAACTGAACAAATTCAATTAAAGCTAACCATGACGGAAAATACAGCCAAAAGCTTTTATGAAAGCCAGTTGAGCAAAGACCAGACCATTACGGCACTAGAGGAAAATATTGTTGAAGTGAGCGCAACTGTTCCCTTTACGTCTCAACTGGTGTGGTGGTTACGCAGCTTTGGTAAAAAGCTGCTCAATATTGAACCAAGCGTTGTATATAATGCTGTGAAAGAGATAGAAGATTAATAAGGCAAAAGATTTAACGTAATTGGCTATCCTTACTTCCCCGCCGATTAAATAGTTCCAGTGCCTTACTCTTTTCCTCAAGTTGTTGCTGGCAACGAATACAATATTTCACGCCTTTCATCGCTTCACGGCGGGCTTGAGGAATGGGCTCGCCACATTCTTCACAATATAACGCGGCCTCTCCATCTTCATTATGAGAAAGACCTTGTCTTGCTTTTGCAATCGCATCATGAATTGTTGCATCAATCTGCTCCTGCTCTGCACCATCACGCGCCCAACCACCTGCCATTGCTGATCCCGTTTCATTTTTATATCTTGTCAATTTAAAATTCTAAGACCATTTTATTTAGCTCACAATACGATTATTTATACTGATCACAACTGCTGTGCTATCCACTCCAAAGCATAAGAGTTTTTATTTTTAGGAAAAAATAAGGGAATCAATAGATTCCCCTAGATTTCTTATTAAAATTTTATTTAATATTTGGGATTATTCTTATTGTATTAAAATGTTCAAACCAATTCCTTTCCCCGCCTGATCAGAACTGGTTTGTACCCTTTTAATCGCCTTGATATAATCTAACATTGGCATGCCAGTTCATATCCATTATAGCGAATCGTTTTTTTCGTCATGGTTAAAACCCTCTTTGTTTGAACGTATAGTTAATATAACGGGGATTTTCCATGCTGTGAAATAACAATGACTGGAATAAAAAGCTGATTTTTTGCTAGAGATTTTTGATATATAAATCGATAAAACAAAAAAGCCCCCATGTGGGAGCTTTAAATCATCCAGTTAGCTTAAGCTGAAAATGGATGACGTAAAATAATGGTTTCTGCACGGTCTGGGCCCGTTGAAATAATGTCAATTGGACACTCAATGAGCTGCTCAAGACGTTTCACATAAGCCAAGGCATTTGCAGGAAGCTGGTCAACCTGAGTCAGGCCAACAGTCGATTCACTCCAGCCAGGCATAGTTTCATAAATCGGCTTTAAACTTTCAAATGAAACTGCATCAGAAGAACCTGCACAGCCCGAATCCACATCTTCATAGCCTACACAGATCTTGATCTCTTCCAAACCATCCAGAACATCAAGTTTGGTTAAGCAGATACCAGACAAAGAATTCACTTCAACCGAACGGCGTAGAATTTCCGCATCAAACCAACCACAACGACGTTGACGACCCGTAGACGCACCAAACTCATGACCCACTGTACCTAAATGACGACCAATCGCATCACCTGTATCTGTCGCAGCATCATAATGCAATTCAGTTGGGAATGGGCCAGCACCTACACGTGTTGTGTAGGCTTTCGTAATACCCAATACATAGTCTAAATGTAAAGGACCCATACCTGAACCAGAGCTTACGCCACCCGCAGTTGTATTCGAACTGGTTACATATGGATAGGTACCATGATCAATGTCAAGCAATGAACCTTGTGCACCTTCAAACATGATTGCCTTACCCTCTTTACGGTAATCATGCAACACTTTGGTTACGTCAATCACCAACGGGGCAAGAACTTCACGCCATTCGTTGCAAAGTGCCAACACATCTTCAAACTTAACTTCTTCAACGCCATAGAATTGAGAAAGTTGGAAGTTATGAAGCTCAAGCATTTCCTTGAGTTTTTCTTCCAGCACAGCACCGCCACGAATCAGATCTGCAACGCGTACAGCACGACGGGCAACTTTATCTTCGTATGCTGGGCCAATACCACGACCAGTCGTACCAATCTTGGCATTACCACGTTTTTTCTCACGAGCCTGATCAAGCGCAATATGGTTTGGCAGAATCAACGGACAGTTTGGAGAAATACGTAGGCGTTCTTTTACAGGTACACCTTCCTCCTCCAAAATCGCCATTTCCTTGATCAATGCTTCAGGAGAAAGAACGACACCATTGCCAATTAAGCACAATACGTTGTCACGTAAAATACCTGATGGAATGAGGTGTAATACAGTCTTCTTACCACCGACCACAAGAGTATGTCCTGCATTGTGCCCGCCCTGGTAGCGTACGACCGCAGCCGCTTGATCTGTGAGCAGGTCGACGATCTTACCTTTACCTTCGTCGCCCCATTGGGTACCAAGTACCACAACATTTTTGCCCATAATAGCCTCATTACATCATGCTGTTAGAATTGGAAACCAAGTTGTTTTTACAACTCGGCAATTAAATTTTTTCAATGGTCCATTGCCCATTTTGCAACATCATTTGGTGGGTTGCATAAGGCACTGAACCTAAATCATCATTACCCAGCAACTGCACCACACGCGAACCATTCGCCCGTGCATCTGCAATCGCGGTTAATAAATCCTGATTATTTCCTTTAGGCGCAACGACAGTTTCAATTTCAGCGCACTGTGTAGCACCCAAGGCATATAAGTCACAACTAAAGCCTGTGGCTGGGCGCGCACGGCCAAAGTGCTCACCAATGCCATCATAACGTCCACCCTGCGCAAGCGGCGCAGCACGATTCGGCGCATAAATGGCATACATCAAACCTGTGTGGTAGTGATAACTACGCAACTCAATCACATCGATTCCAATATTCAGATTCGACCAACGTGACTGAATTTGAGTGAATGTTGTTTTCAATGCATCAAACGCATTTTTAAAATCAGCATCACTTAAAATGTCATGGCTTAAATGTGCCTGTAATGCACCAAGGTCACTTGCATAGCGACCAAGCGCATAGAAATCCGCACCCATTGCCAAGTCTTTGGTAAACGCTTCCAGCTCTGGCAATGCCTTGCGTTGATATAAATCAGAAAGCTGGCTTTCAGTGTTTTTATTTAAACCAGCACGTTTCACCAAACTACGGAATAAACCGACATGACCTAAATCCAGATGAACACCTTGCAAACTGTCAGTTTTCTCCAACAGGCCCAGCATGACATCAATCATTTCCACATCGGCTTCGATGCTGTCATGGCCATAAAGCTCAGCACCCAACTGCAAAGGTGCACGTGTTGCATTAAAATTCTGTGGTTTGGTATGCAGCACTGTACCTGCATAGCAGTAACGGGCAACGCCTTCAATTGGGCGAACATGCGCATCGATACGGGCGACCTGTGGAGTCATATCCGCACGCACACCAAGCAAGCGACCTGAAAGCTGGTCAATCACCTTGAATGTGACCAAGTCTAAATCTTGATTGGATTCTGAAAGTGAAGACAACGATTCGATGTATTCAATAAATGGAGTGTATACCAGTTGATACCCTCGAACAGCGAGGAAATCTAAAGCTTCCCGACGCAGGGTTTCAACCATTTGCGCTTGTTCGGGTAATACATCTGCTACCCCGTCAGGGAGCAACCATGTCTCTGAAATGGTCATGTTTCAAACCTAAAATCTGTTCAATGTGGAGGCATCCACATAAAAAGCAACCACATAAAAAAATCGGGTGAATGCCCGATTCAGCGTAGTGTAACATGAAGATTTCTATGATGCACCTGAGAATTTTAGTAAATCCCGCATAAAAATAGGCAACCAAAATGATTGCCCATGTTCCACCCTGAGTTTTTAAATGTTGTTATGCTGGGCTATATTCATATTTCGCAGTATACGAGAAACCACCAACTGGAGAAGCAATCGTTGCATTAATATTGCCCACTGTCCCATTAAAACTACAAGAATTAATGGTAAATTGACCCTGTTCTTTTAATGCTTTCTGTACATCCTCAGAAGCACAGAATTGATCCTTATTCTCTGGCTTTGGAATATTTTTGATTGTAGCAACTGGTACAGTCGCACCAGCAATAGCCACTGTCATATTTAAATTATAATTTCCAGTTGGAATACCTGAATTTCCATTGCCATCCTTAAGATCAATCACAATACCTGTGGTATCGATCGTATATTTCCACTCATAAGGTTGACCATTAACCTTATATTGAAAATTACAGCTAAATACTGAACCTGTACCTGAACATGCAGTATTACCATTTAAACCTGTAATTTGGACATTATCTAGAACTTTATCCAACCCTGTTGAATTTGCCTCAAAAGCGGTTTTAAAAATGTCAGGATAACCTGTTGTCGCAGTAAAACCATTTGTCTCAAATACTGTTTTTAAGTTGGCAACAACTTCTTTGGCACTTGCATTAATCGCACTACTGATTTTATCAGCAGAAGTTTTGCTTACAATATTTGCCCAATTGCTATAAATCTCTGCTAGTGTCTTTGAATCACCATAGATTGCTTCCTGACTTGCTGCCAGTAATGCCTGTGTTGTCAGTTGAGTAACATTGACAGTACCTTTACCTGCGGCATAAGAGTACAGTGATACATCGCCCTTAGTGGCTTTAACGATATAGGGTGCACCTGCGTCTATGCTAATTTCAAATTTACCATTCACATCGGTTTTGGTGGTTTTGGATTGACCATTCTTATTAGTTACAGTGATATCTGCATCTTTAAATGGAGCTCCTGTCGCTGCCGTGCCACTCAATGTTTCAGTTGCTGCCTGTTGCTGTCCAGAATTCTTGTTTGATGAATTGTCATCATCATTACACCCCGCAACCATGAATACAGCACTTAATAAAGCTGAGCAGATTGCAGTACGTTTTAAAGTTATTTTATGCATTATCAGACATCCCTATGTGTTTTTCGATCAATGCTTTATGAAGCACAAATTCATCATAATGAGCGTTCTAAATACACATCAAGTGGGATTGCAATCAAAACGGATAGTTAAAAAATATTTAACCATCCAACAAAAATTAATAATTGTTTTTTATAGATTTTATGTATTGAAATATATTGCTTAATTTCTTCAAATTTGTATCAAAATATTTAACAAAAACAAATAGTTATACATATTAATTTGTCAACCCCCTATTCAGGGGGGACAAATTTAGGGCATATTTTTCCCATTTTTAACAACCACTTCCAAAACATTGACTAACTCAACATTTTGCTTTTCCAACGCGGCAATGTTTGCAACGGTCCGATCCAACACTTCTTGCTGGACGTGCATTTTCTTTGCCAAATCCTGCATAATCTCCAGACTCTTTTTAAGGTGGGATTCCAGATGCAGGACTTTTTCTTCCAGATACAATACTTGCGGATCAACAGCAGGTTGCTGTTTATTTTTAAACTGAAACCAAAACAAGAAAGTAACTGCAATCAATAACAGACCAATAAAACCCCAAATCAACATTAATATCATTCCGTTCTCCAAATCCGTTGTTATTTATTTAATATTTTTTGAATCAAATGATTCACATAAATCAAGTAAGCGATTGGCATAACCCCATTCATTATCATACCATGCAAAGACCTTGACCTGATGTCCGACGACCATGGTCTGGGTTAAATCTACAATTAAGGAATATGGCGAGTGGTTAAAGTCGCTTGAAACAAGGTCTTCATCCGTAACCTGCATAATCTGGGCATAATCCAATTGTGCAGCCTTAGTCAGGACTTCATTGACTTTATGTACAGTAATAGGTGACTGGGAAATAAAAGTCAGGTCAATCGCTGCAACATTAATTGTAGGGACACGAATGGAATAACCATCAATACGGTTTTCCATTTTCGGCATCACCTGTTTTAATGCACCTAATGCACTGGATGTGGTTGGAATAATATTTTGTCCCGACGCACGCGCACGACGCAAATCACGATGGGCATGATCAAGCACGGATTGATCCGCAGTGACCGCATGGATTTCGGTCATCAATGCTGTTTCAATACCAAAGGCATCATCAATAATTTTCACCAATGGCACCAAAGCCTGTGTGGTACAGGACACACTGGAAATAATCTGGTCTGTAGCTTTGACTTCGGCATGATTAACACCATACACAATTGCGGCATCAACAGAGTCAAAAGGTGCTGCCCCAATAATCACCCGCTTTGCCCCTGCCTGTATATGACGGGTTGCATCGGCTCTGGAACGAAACAATCCTGTACATTCCAGTACCACATCTATCTTTAAAGTCCCCCAAGGTAATAACTCAGGTTGTATCTGTTTAAAAACCTGTAGTTTTAATTGACGCTGATTGGACTGAATATTCAAGAAAATCTGTTCATCTTCTATCTGGATTTCAACCTGACCTGCAAAACGCCCATGTGTAGTGTCATACTTAAATAAATGTGCCAGTGTCTGAACATCAGCAATATCGTTAATTGCGACAATTTCAAACTGGAATTGTTTGGGATTTTCAAACCATGCCCGTAGCACATTGCGGCCAATTCGGCCAAATCCATTAATCGCGATACGTTGCATGTGGTGCCCTTAATTCATCAAAACATCATCTTTTCTATGCTATATGGTAAAACATGCAAGCCAGCATTGAATATAGATTTTTAGCCTAAACACAGTTTTATCTAAGATTGCTTGTAAAATCGTTGGTCGGGCACACATTTTCCGCTATAATTTAGCACTTTCAAAATTATGGACGCTTGGTTGTGAGTACTCGTTTTATGACATCCGCTGAAATCCGTGAAGCATTTTTGCGTTACTTTGAATCGCAAGGGCATACACGTGTCGCTTCGAGTTCTCTTGTCCCTGCCAACGATCCAACCTTACTGTTTACCAATGCTGGTATGAACCAGTTTAAAGATTGTTTCCTGGGTTTAGAAAAACGCGATTATGTGCGTGCCGTTTCATCACAGAAATGTGTGCGTGCAGGTGGCAAGCATAATGACCTAGATAATGTCGGTTATACCGCACGTCACCACACATTCTTTGAAATGTTGGGCAACTTCTCTTTTGGTGATTATTTTAAGCGTGATGCGCTCAAGTTTGCATGGGATTTCCTCACTAGCGAACAATGGCTGGCGCTGCCTAAAGAACGTCTATATGTCACGGTTTACCATACCGATGATGAAGCATTTGATATCTGGAATAAAGAAATTGGGGTTGATGCTGCGCGCATTATCCGTATCGGCGACAACAAAGGCGGTCAATACGCTTCAGATAACTTCTGGGCGATGGGCGATACAGGTCCATGCGGTCCTTGTTCTGAAATTTTCTATGATCACGGCGACCACATCTGGGGTGGCTTACCAGGGACACCTGAAGAAGATGGCGACCGTTTCATTGAAATCTGGAACAACGTTTTCATGCAGTTCAACCGTACTGCGGATGGTGTGATGCACCCTCTTCCAGCGCCTTCTGTTGATACAGGTATGGGCTTGGAGCGTATTTCTGCGGTATTGCAACACGTCAATTCAAACTACGAAATTGACCTGTTCCAACACTTGTTAAAAGCTGCGGCTGACATCATTGGTATTGAAGATCAAGGCCAGCCATCTTTACGTGTAGTTGCCGACCATGCTCGTTCTTGCTGCTTCCTGATTGCAGATGGCGTCAATCCATCTAACGAAGGTCGTGGTTATGTATTGCGCCGTATTATTCGTCGTGCAGTCCGTCACGGTAACAAGTTAGGTGCAACAGGCACATTCTTCTACAAGATGTTACAACCGCTGATTGAAGTCATGGGTGAAGCCTATCCTGAACTTGCTGCGCGTAAAGATGCAATCGAAGCAACCTTAATTCGTGAAGAAGAACAGTTTGCCAAAACACTTGAGCAAGGTTTGAAATTGCTTGAGGGTGAACTCGCTCAACTCAAAGGTAACGTCATTGCAGGTGAAACAGTATTTAAACTGTATGATACCTATGGCTTCCCGACTGACCTGACTGCCGATATTGCACGTGAACGTGACCTGACCATTGATGAAGCTGGTTTTGAAGTGGAAATGGCGGCACAACGTCAACGTGCCCGTGATGCAGGCAAATTTGCGGTTGACTACAACAGCATTGTCAAGGTTGAAGGCGAAACCCAGTTTGATGGCTATGAAGCAACTCAAGGCCAGGGCCAAATTGTTGCGATCTATAAAGATGGCGTACAGGTTGATGAAATCAACGAAGGCGATGAAGCGCTTATCGTATTGAACCAAACCCCTTTCTATGCTGAAAGCGGTGGTCAAATCGGTGATACAGGACTATTCAAGAACGATACAGGTATTTTCGAAGTTCAGGATACCAAGAAATCTGGTGGTGCATTTGTCCATCAGGGTATCGTGACGATGGGCAGCCTCAAAGCGACACAAAACGTTGAAGCCACTGTGAAAGCAGACATTCGTGCGGCAACCGCACGTAACCACTCTGCAACCCACCTTTTACATGCCGCTTTACGTCAGATTCTAGGTTCACACGTTCAGCAAAAAGGTTCACTGGTTGCCAGCGACATTCTACGTTTTGACTTTGCCAATGACCAACCTGTTTCATTTGAACAATTGCAGCAGATCGAACGTTTGGTGAATGCTGAAGTCATCGCCAACACACCAGTTAGCACTGAATTGCTTGATATTGAGTCAGCAAAAGCCAAAGGCGCAATGATGCTGTTTGGTGAAAAGTATGGCGAAGAAGTTCGTGTACTGTCTATGGGTTCTGTAATTGAAGAGAAAAACTTCTCCATCGAGCTGTGTGGTGGTATTCACGTTAAACGTACAGGTGATATTGGCCTATTCAAGATCACTTCCGAAGGCGGTGTGGCTGCGGGTGTCCGTCGTATTGAAGCGGTTACTGGAACTAAGGCGCTTGAAGTGGTTCAAAAGGTTGATACTGACATTCACAGCATCAACGCCTTGTTAAAGGCGCAGAAAGATCAAACTGTAGAGAAAGTTGAAGCGATTGTTGAAACAGCTTCAAGCCTACAGAAGCAAATTGAACAGTTGAACCAGAAACTGGCGAGCTTTCAGGCGGCTGACCTGCTTGATCAGGTGAAAGAAATTGCAGGTCGTCAAACCCTGATTACCACTGTACAAGGTTTAGATGCAAAATCATTACGCAACCTACATGACAGCGTAAAATCAAAATTAGATGATGCAGTCATTATTTTAGCTGGCGTTGAGGGCGATAAAGTGAGTTTAATCGCCTCCGTTGCAAAACAATATACTGCACATCTAAAAGCGGGTGACATCATCAAACACCTAGCTCAGGAGCTGGGTGGCAAAGGTGGTGGTAAACCTGACTTGGCACAAGGTGGCGCGCCACTCAACGAGAAGTTTGATCAAGTGATTGCAGCCCTGCCTGCTTGGCTTGAACAATTATAAACACTTCACTTTTTGTGTAACTGACCCTGATGCCTCTCAGGGTCATGGCTTATATGGAACAACTATGGCATTAATCGTTCAAAAATATGGCGGCACCTCTATGGGTACTCCTGAGCGCATTTTAAATGTTGCTCGTCGTGTCAAGCGCTGGCATGATCACGGTCACAAGGTGGTCGTGGTTGTGTCTGCAATGAGTGGTGAAACCAACCGCCTGCTTGCGCTTGCAAAAGCCATTACCAGCACACCTGATCCACGTGAACTTGATCAAATGGTATCAACGGGTGAACAGGTTACGATTTCCATGTTAGCGATGGCGCTGAACTCGATTGGTGTGGAAGCTAAATCCTATACAGGTCGTCAGGTTGGTATCAAGACTGACAGCGCATTTACCAAAGCCCGTATTGAATCCATTGATACTGACGTTATGTCTACTGATCTTGATGCAGGCCGTGTTCTGGTTGTTGCAGGCTTTCAGGGTTTTGATGCTGATGGCAATATCACAACCTTAGGCCGTGGTGGTTCTGATACCTCTGGCGTTGCACTTGCTGCGGCATTAAAGGCAGATGAATGCCAGATCTATACCGATGTGGATGGTGTTTATACCACTGACCCTCGTGTTGCACCCAAAGCTAAAAAAGTAGATCGTATTTCGTTTGAAGAAATGCTGGAAATGGCATCTTTGGGTTCAAAGGTCTTACAAATTCGCTCTGTTGAATTCGCAGGTAAATATCAGGTTCCATTACGCGTATTATCCAGCTTTGATAATGATGACGATGGCGCATTCGATGAAGAATTTAAACAAAACGTAGGCACACTTATTACCACTGAGGCAGAAGACGACATGGAACAACCAATTATCTCAGGTATTGCATTTAACCGTGACGAAGCAAAATTAACAATTTTGGGTGTTCCTGATGTTCCAGGTGTTGCATCTAAAATTTTGTCGCCAATCGGTGCCGCAAACATTGAAGTGGATATGATTATCCAGAATGTGGAAGAAGATGGCACCACTGATTTTACTTTCACAGTGAACCGAGGCGAGCTTGCGAAAGCGAAAAAGATTCTGGAAGAAACGGCCACAGCCATTGGCGCACGTGAAGTTGCAACACGCGACGATATCGTAAAAGTGTCCATTGTGGGTGTAGGTATGCGCTCCCATGCAGGCGTGGCAAGCAAAATGTTTACTGCACTGGCTGAAGAAGGCATCAATATCCTGATGATCTCCACTTCTGAAATCAAGATTTCAGTGATTATTGAAGAAAACTATTTAGAGCTTGCGGTACGTTGTTTACATACTGCTTTTGGTTTAGACCGTGAACATGGCGAAAGTAGTGCACGTGCTTAATTAATAGCTGCTTAAACATATTTACTTTCAAGTAAATAGTAAAAAAATAAGAGCCACTATAGTTTTTACTACAGTGGCTCTGTTATATTAACCCATGAGGTTTTTCAGAGCATCTCAACAGAACTTACGAAAAAAATATTGTTTTTACTTATTTCTGTTTAGATTTTTCTGTATATTAAGGCTGTGCTTTCAAACAATTCCCTGTTGCAAGTTTAAGCGTTTAGCAAGGAGATAAACATGCTGATTCTGACCCGTCGTGTCGGAGAAACATTAATGATTGGGGATCAAGTCAGTGTCACTGTGCTTGGCGTAAAAGGCAATCAGGTGCGTATTGGTGTAAATGCTCCTAAAGAGGTTTCTGTGCATCGTGAGGAAATTTACCAACGTATCCAACATGAACGTGCCATGCATGAGCATTTACAACATCTTGATCAAGATTATCAAGTTTCCTATGAAGAAGATAATAACGATTTTCCTCGACATAATAACTTTAATCGTTAATACGCAGAATTCTTCTCCAATAATTAAAGCGACTAATATGAGTCGCTTTAATTATGTTTGGGATGCGTATTTTATACCTATTATAAACCCAGTGCTTTTTTCACGGGTGCATAACTACGTCGATGCTCATGAATAACGCCATGTGCAGCAATTGCCTCAAAATGAGCCTTGGTTGGATAGCCTTTATGTTTGGCAAACCCAAAATCAGGGTAGATTAAATCCAGAGCCTGCATTTGTCGGTCACGTGTCACTTTCGCTAAAATACTGGCGGCACTGATTTCAGCATGACTGGCATCTCCCCCAACAATAGCCTCACATGCAATGCTAATGCCCTTTGGAATTTGATTACCATCCACAATGACTTTTTCTGGCTGGATGTTCAAGCTTTCGACCGCACGGCGCATGGCAAGAAATGTTGCCTGTAAGATATTCAACTCATCAATTTCAGCATGTGTTGCCTCAGCAATTGACCAGGCCAACGCTTTTTCCTGAATCTCGATAAAGAGTTTTTCACGCTTCTTTTCAGTCAGTTTCTTGGAGTCATTCAAGCCCACAATCGGATTGTCTGGATCTAAAATGACCGCGGCGGCCACAACAGAACCAACCAGTGGCCCTCTTCCAGCTTCATCTACACCTGCTATTTTCATCTTCATCTCACAAAAGGCCGATCTCTCAGCCTGGTCTTTGTTATTGCACTTGTTTCAAGGTTTCAGCAACACATGCATTCACAGTTTGTGAAACCACCTGATTGACAATTGTTGCGCGTGCGGATGGGTCAATGGCAGCGGTTGCAAGTTCAACAGCAGTTACACTGTTCGGTGCCTTGTCACTGACACAGCCACAGACATTGGTTTGGATGTTGTCACGCTGGTCAGCCGTCATATAACGTGTCGCTGTTTTCCATGCAGGCAATGTATTGATCTCATTCAGGCATTTCGCATTTACAGCGATTTTAAGCGCAGCCATACCTAACTGCTGTGAAGTTGTGGTTGCTGGACTCGTTCCATTCGGGGCAACACATCCAGATAGCGCTAAAACAAGGGGAGCAGCAATCAATAATAACTTTTTCACGATTCTTACCTGTATCTCAATTTTGTCAGGCGTATTGTGCCTAAATGGCTTATTTTATGAAATAACCCACAGTCATCTTTACATAATATAACAATTACAAATTGAGGCTTTATCGGGACTGTTGCACACATAAAACGCTCCGTTACAGCGATGCTGTATCAGTCAGAAAAAGCCCTATTTAAAATCAGTTCATTTCTAACAGCCAGGATGTTGCAATGTCAACCTCAGCACAGTATTACACCCGCACAGCACAAGTGTTGCATTGGCTCATGGCCGCTATTTTCATTATTGCCTGGCTGATTGGTTTCTATAGCGGTAATTTTCTCAGTTATGATGTGGATGGTAGTTTCAAAGGCAATGTGATTACCCTGCACAAGAATATTGCCACCACAATCATTTTTCTGGTAGTAATTCGTATTTTCTGGCGTTACACCCACCCTGCACCCAAACTGCCAGATAGCATGTCACCCATGATGAAAACACTGGCACACATTGGACATTTTCTACTTTATTTAATGTTGCTGGCCTTGCCCATCACAGGCTGTTTATTTAGCTGGAGTGCTGGCCACCCTGCACCTGTGCTGTACTTATTTGAAATTCCACGTCTGGTACAGGACAATCCCGAACTGCTTGCCATCGTCAAACCCTTGCATATTTACCTGTCATGGTTTGCTGGTTTATTGATTGCTGGACATATTCTGGCAGCCATTAAACATCATGTGATTGATAAGGATAATGTCTTGCTCAGCATGTTGAGACAACCTAAATAAAATAACAGCTATAAAAAAACCGCTTCACGCGGTTTTTTTTAAACTTAAAGCTTTTTAATCTCTGCAATCCACTTCTGCTTTTCCTGATCAGGAATAAATGATGCCTCAAAAGAGTTGATCGCAAGTTGCTTTAATTCATCATTGCTCAAGTCTAAAGCTTGCTGAATCGCAATAAAATTGTCATTCATATAACCCCCAAAATAAGATGGATCATCTGAATTGACCGTGACATGCACACCTTGCTGCAACAAACGGCGAATATTATGCTCTTTCATGTCATTCACAACACACAGCTTTAAGTTGCTGAGTGGGCAAACTGTCAAAGGCATTTTCTCTGCGATCAGGCGGGCCATGAGTTGCTTATCCTCCTCTGAGCGCACGCCATGATCAATACGGTTCACTTTCAATAAATCCAGCGCTTCCCAGATATATTCGGGTGGCCCCTCTTCACCTGCATGTGCCACGATCAGGAATCCCGCTTCACGGGCTTTGGCAAAGACACGTTCAAACTTCGCAGGTGGATGTCCAACTTCACTTGAGTCCAGACCAACCGCAATAATCTCATCCTTAAATGGCAATGCCTGCTCAAGAGTTTCAAACGCCTTTTCTTCACTTAAATGACGCAGGAAACACATGATCAGTTGAGAACTAATCCCCAGCTTTTGCTGTGCATCCTGACAGGCACGTTTTAAGCCCGCAATCACCGTTGCAAATTCCACCCCACGCTCAGTATGCGTTTGAGGGTCGAAGAACATCTCTGTATGCACTACACGATCTTCTGCACATTTCTCAAAATATGCCCAGGCAAGATCATAAAAATCCTGCTCATATACCAGCACATTGGCGCCTGCGTAGTAGATATCCAAAAAAGACTGAAGATTATGGAAGTTATAGGCCTGCTTCACTTCTTCAACAGATTGATATGGAATCTGAATCTGGTTGCGTTGTGCGATGGCAAACATCAACTCTGGTTCAAATGTCCCTTCAATATGCACATGCAATTCAGCTTTTGGTAAAGCCTGTATCAGTTCAATTGCATTCATCATTTTTCTCCAAAGAAAAAAGGATGTCGCCAGCCATAACGACATCCTTTTATTGATTGATATGTTAACCGCCAAAGGCAATAAACTTAAATACCCAAAGTGCTGCAATAATCCAAACCATATAGGGAACGGTCTTTGCCTTGCCCGTGAATAATTTAACCAGCGCATAGCTGATAAAGCCCATCGCGATACCATCTGCGATTGAGTAGGTAAATGGCATAAACACGATGGTTAAAAAGGCAGGAACCGCTTCGGTAATATCTTCCCAGTCAATATGGGTAATGCCCTGAATCATCAACACGCCAATGAACAGCAATGCGGGTGCCGTCGCAAAGCCAGGTACTGACTGCGCCAAGGGTGCCAGAAATAAACAGCCAATGAACAACAAGGCAACCACAACTGCGGTTAAACCTGTACGCCCACCTGCCGCAACCCCAGAAGCAGATTCAATATAAGGTGTGGTGGATGATGTACCCAAGGCCGCACCCGCAACAATTGCGGTTGAGTCTGCGAACAAGGCCTTTTTCAAACGCGGTAATTTTCCATCCTGCAACAAGCCTGCACGATGTGACACCCCCACCAGTGTTCCTGTACTGTCAAACAGGTCAACAATAAAGAAGACAAAAATCACGCCCACCATACTTGCGGTGAACAGGCCCTCAAAATCCATTTGCATAAATGTCGGTGCGATGGATGGAACCTGTCCAACAACACCCTTGAACTCGTTTAGGCCCAAGGCTGTCGCAATTCCAGTAATCACCAGAATACTGATGATGATGGCACCACGCACCTTAAACTGATGCAAAACCACAATCATCAGGAAGCCAAATAGCGCAAGCAATACCGTTGGCTGCTTGATGTCACCCAGGCCAACCAAGGTCGCAGGGTTATCCACAATAATTCCTGCATTTTTAAGCGCAATCAAGGCAAGGAATAAACCGATACCGCCCCCGATGGCAAACTTCAGTGACATGGGAATAGCATTGACAATCGCTTCACGGATTTTAAAGAAGCTAATCGCTAAAAACACAATTCCCGAAACAAAGACCGCCGCAAGTGCGGTTTGCCACGGCACTCCCATTCCCAGACAGACAGAATAGGTAAAATAGGCATTCAGGCCCATCCCAGGTGCAAGTGCTATTGGATAATTCGCAACCAGCCCCATCACCAAACAGCCGATTGCGGCAGCCAGACAGGTCGCAACAAACACAGCACCATGATCCATACCCGTTTCAGACAGGATAAGCGGGTTTACAATAATGATGTAACACATGGTCAAAAATGTGGTTACACCTGCTAGAACTTCGGTTCTAAAGCTGGTTTTATTTTCGCTTAGTTTAAATAAGCGTTCCAACAAACCAGCCGAAGCATGAGGCGTTGTCATAACATGGCACCTGTAAAATCCAAGATCGTAGAATTGAAATCTATACGCTTGTGTTGAAACATTTTTTCAATGGACACAAAACGGCATATCATGCGACAAAGCAATCTATATGCCAGTTTCATACGTGTTACACAAACAATCCATATAAAATTCGATTCCGCTATCAGAACGTAAAAAGCCGCATAACAAGATGCAGCTTTTTATTTAATGGTAAATATTTTAGCAGATTCCATACAAAACTGGCGCATGGCCAGATAAAAAAGCACATGGATTCCTGAGTTCAAAAAATATCAGGCACCTCACCTGCCGCATCATCATAGAACTCCATCCTTAGTTATGGTGTTTTGAGGAGGAGATATGGGTGGAATTTACATAATTGGTATGATGCTGGATTGTATTCAAGCTATGTTCAGCATCATTCACAATTTTAGTAATTTCCTGGCGTTTCTTGTTTTGGGAATCCATATAGGCAGCATACCCTAAAACAAGGACTGAACAGACCATAACCAGTGCAAGCAATATCTTCATTATTATTATCTCTATTGTATGGTTTTCTTTAATACTAACAAAAAGGAACAAAAATGAGAACTGTTTAACATTTAATAATCACAAACTAAAAACAAGTCACAATTATATGATCATTTAAATATTAATTTTGTACATTTTTCACCCACTTAGATACTAGAATATTCCATTTTTTAAATCAATGACTTTTTATATTATTCAATAAGATAGATATCAAATATTTTAAAAAATTTACCAAAAGGTTTATTTTAAACACTTTATCAGCGCTTTAATTGATAAAAAAAGCATCTTTGCACAGACAAAGATGCTGAACTTTCATTGGCAAAACCTACCGTTTTTTTAGAATTGATAGTTTAATCGAACCAAGAAACTACGTGGTGTCCCAGGCATGGACTCAGAACGCCAATATTCCTTATTGCCCAGGTTGTTTACAGCAACTGTCGCGCCCCAACGCTCATCCTTATAACCGATCGCAGCATCTACACGGTTAAAGCCATCCACCTGCGTCAGGTTGTTCAGATTGGTATAGTAGGCACCGACATAGGTCACACCCACTTCACCATAGAGCTTTTCAATCGGTAAATAACGAATGAATAAGTTGCCTGTATTTTTTGAGTTGTAGGCTAATTCATGACCCACATTGGCAGGTGTCTTCACATCTTTTCTTACCGTTGCATCGGTATAGCCATAACCACCACGAATAAACAGATTATCTAGCACACGTCCAATAAAGCTGACTTCCACCCCTTTAGACTGATGCTGACCAGCGACAGCCCATTCATTGGTCTTTTCTAGATTTGGCAGATAGCGAATATTGTTTTTACGAATGTCATATACTGAAAGCTGCGTATTTAGACGGTCATCCAACCAGTCACTTTTTACACCCACTTCATACTGCTCATTATATTGTGGCTCTGCATCAAAAGTTTCTATTTTCGTATTCGCAGAAACCACACTGACACCAACACGACCACCAAATGGAGCAAAGCTCTTACTATAAGAGACATAGAAGCTATGCTGATCTGTAGGTTGCCATACTAAACCAATATTTGGGCTAAAGCTTTCATCATCAATATGTTGTTGGTAATCATCATCCCCCGCCTTTTTAAGGCGATTTGTTGTCTGGGTATTGTAATAGTCATATCGCCCACCTAGCATCATTTTAATATAATCATTAAAACTGATTAAATCCTGAAAAAATACACCATAACTTTCACCCTGATTATAATTATGGGTATTTATACTCAAGTCACCCGTTCCACGAGAACTTGTACGCTGCCCTGTAAGTGGATTTACATAACCATAAATTGCTGAACCATTCTGATTTTTATTGGCAAGCAAGGGTTCCCGCTGCTCATAGGTCCAGTCCGCCCCAACAACGACATTATGCTTTAAACGGCCTGTATCAAACTCACCCTTAATATCAAAGGTATTGCTGGTGGTTTTATTGCTGGTTTCTTGCCAGTAATACACCTGCGAAATTTCACCAACATGGCCGTTACAGCTACCCGCATTTGAAATTTTGGTGTCATCTGTTAAGCAAAGGCCACCCAAGTAAAAATGGTCAAAATTCTGCTCAGCCTGACGGTGGCTCACCGCCCAATGGAAATTCCAGTTGGGTAAAAATTGATAGTTGAGGTCAGAACGAACCACCTGTAGTACATCATTGACAAAGTCACCGTCCTGGGCAAATCCAGTTTTAATTGAGGTACCCTTTGGAAGTGCAGTAAATGACGGGCCACGGTCGGGAACACGATGCAGCTTGTCGTAGGTATATTGCATGGTCCAGCTTAGGCCATCATCATTCTTATAGGTAAAACTTGGCGAAAGCATTTCAATTTCATTTTCAATACTTGAACGGAAACTATCCGACTGACCATATTCACCTGTTAAACGTACAGCAAGGTTGTCATTTAACACCTGATTAAAATCAACGGTTGTTCCATAATTATTATAAGAACCACCATACACACCTACTGAGCTTTTTGAATCAAAGTTGGCAAACTTGCTCACCATATTGATCACGCCACCACCCGCGCTACGTCCATACAGCACAGAAGCTGGCCCTTTTAATATCTCAATGCGTTCAACATTGGCCGTGCTACGGCGCACCTGCCCACTTTCACGAATACCATCGCGATAGACATCACCTGTATCGGCATTAAAACCACGCAGGCTAATTCCATCCCCACGCATGTCATAGTTGGTGGATACACCTGGTGTACCCTGCAACATTACACTTAAATCATTTGAACCATAGATTTTATATTTTTGAACATCAATCGTGTCAATGGTCTGTGGAATGTCCTTTTTCTTTAAACCATTCCGCGTGACACTGGCCTGATCATAGTCAATATAGCTTTTAACTGGATCAAGCTCACTCATGGCTTCAATTTTGATGGTTGGCATAACAGCGGTTTGACTATTATTTTCGTCATTCGCAACAGCATACTGGGCCTGAAGCAGCATCATGCTGAGCAAGCTAAACTTAAATATAGGTGTGTGGCTTGCACCAAGGTTTAAAGGTTTCATGGAATTTCCAAAAATAACTCAGACAAAAATTTAACAAAGCTTAAAAACAACAAATCAATACAAATTTTAATAAAAATCATTCTCATTTGCATCTTTTTTTACATATTTATTCTGATTTTCTGATCAAATGAATGAAAATAATTTAAATGTAAAAATTCAGGTCTTTCCCTGCTTAATATTCGATTTTTCTACACAATTTTACATTAGTCTATATTCAAAATAATTTGATCATCAATGTTTTGGGGTAATTTCAATGAAGCATCCATTCCGCTATGGAAAGCTGACCGTACTCAGCTCGGCTTTACTCAGCCTAAGTTCTTCAGTTTTAGCAAATGATGTTGAATCCACCACAGCGCCAGCCTCATCTCCTGCTGAACAGACAGCACAGGTGCTCCCAACACTGTCATTCAAGGCATCAGCGGAACCACAAAAACCAAAAGATGATGATATTAGTGCAGTGCCTAAAACCATCATTACCCGTGATGAAATGCTCCAGTATGGCGACCAGACGGTTATGGATGCCTTGCGTCGCGCCGCTGGTTTCCAGTTACCAGGTGGCCCAGGCCCACGTGGTGGAAATGGTGCTTCTGGCATGCGTTTCCGTGGTGGTGGCGCACCAACATTCCTGATCAATGGTGAACCTGTGCAAGGTGGCCCACGTGGCGGCATGTCGATTGTTGACACCATTACCCCAGACATGATCGAACGGATTGAGGTGGTCAAGCAGCCAAGTGTCGCTCAGGCATCTGTCGCATCTTCCGCAGTCATCAATATTATTTTAAAGGAACCGCTGGATACCCGTTTAAATGGTTCAGTAAAGCTCGGCTATGGTTTACGTGATAGTGGCAAGCAGGAAGCCGAACGCAAACAGGTCAGCGTTCAGGCCGATGGTCGTGACAATCAGTGGGTCTACAGCTTGTCTGCCAACCAGATGTGGAATGACACCACCTCCATTACCAAGACGGAAACAGCTACAGGCACACGTGAACAGCTACGCACCACCAACCGTACCAGCCAAATGTTCTCCCCTCGTCTGCAATATGAGTTGGATGACCAGCAAAAACTCATTGCTGAACTGTTTTATCGGAATAATAAAAGCACAGGGGTACGTGGCGACCAGATTCAGGATGATAAAAATGACAGTATTCGTCTGAATACACGTTATGAACGTAAGGATAAAGACCTCAGTGACAAGGTTCGCTTAACAGTTGAACATCAGACTGAAACGCAATTGACCCGCTCCCCACTCAACAGCATTTATACTGATGAAACCGTGGATGAATATGGTTTGGCCTATGATGGTGTGCGTAAGTTTGGTCAAACCCGTCAGATTAAGTTTGGGATCAGTGCAAATAACAGTCAGTTGGACAGCAATGTCAGCCAAAGTCTGGATGAACAACGCTATGCCCTCTACAGTGAGGGAAGCTGGCGCTTTACTGACCGCCAGACTATCACCTTGGGTGCGCGTCAGGAATGGTTGGACCGTTCGGGTCTGGTGGATTATCAGGACCATCATTTAAGCCCTGTGCTTGCCTACCGTTTTGACCTCACCAACCAATGGTCGATTCAGACCAATTTAAGTCAGGCGTTCCGCAGTCCAAACACTGATCGACTGATTCCAAACGTAACGGTTTCCACGGACAGCGATGCGGGTTCACTCAATAATCCTGACCGTGGGGGTAATCCAAACCTAAAACCTGAAAAGATCAAGGCATTTGAGTCAACCCTGGCATTTGATTCTGCCAGTGGTGGCGTGAACTTAACCGCCTATCACCGTGAAATCAAGGACTACATTGAACGGGTGATTGCGCTTGAGGGTAGCCGTTATGTTGAACGCCCACAAAACCAGAATGAAGCCACCACCTATGGTGTGGAATTCTCTGGCCGCTATGCCTTGAAACAGACTGAAGCTGGACATGCCTTTATGCTCAATGGACAAGTCTCAACCGTACGTGCAACCATTGAAGATGCCCAGCACAATGACCGTCTGGTCAGTGATGTTGCACCTTATACCGCGAGTTCAGGCATTTCATACAGCTACAAGCCTTGGCAGCTCTCCACCAGCATCAATGTCAATTACACACCTGAATTTACCCGTGCCCTGGATGGCCAGCCTTATAACCGTACCACCAATCAACGTTTCAATGTTGACATTGCAGCGACCAAACGCTTTCCCAAAAACTGGTCAGCCAGCCTAAACCTGAACAACATTTTAAATACTGACTATAAAGAGCGTTTAACCAACCAGTCTGATGGCAGCCTTTATCAGGCCCGTAATAACGAAGCTATTCCGAGTTTCCAGTTTACGCTTGAAAAGAAATTCTAATCAGCCCCCCTTATACAAAAAACCAGTAAGTGAACCACTTACTGGTTTTTTCTTAATCATTTTTTCTATTTAATAAACATCCCGTTGATAACGCTGCTCATGCCTCAACTGTTCAACCAGCTCATCACCTAGAATTTCTTTTAGGACTTGATCCACGCCACCAGCCATACCATTCAAGCTACCACAAACATAAACTGCCGCACTTTGTTCGATCCATTGTTTTAAACGTGTAGACTGCTGTTTTAGAATATACTGAACATAGATTTTTTCAGCTTGATCACGTGAGAATGCATAGTCAACATGCTGTAAAAAGCCGTGCTGTTGCCAATACTGAATTTCCGCATGATATAAATGGTCAAACTGCTGCTGTCTTTCCCCAAAAATCAGCCAGTTTTGCCCATAGCCCCACTGTTCCCGTTGCTTTAAATGCGCAACCAGACCTGCAATCCCCGTCCCATTGCCAATTAAAATTAAAGGCTGTGGACAATGTTGTAGATGGAAACTTGGGTTATTACGTATATAAGCCTGAATAGGCTGGTTCTGCTGCAAACCTGCCGTCAACCAGCCAGAACCCAGTCCAAGACCTGTTTCCGTCTGTTGTTGTCTCACCACCAGCTCAATCAAGCCATTTTCAGGCAAGCTGGCAATTGAATACTCACGCTTAGGTAATCGATCAAAATGTTCCAGCCATGCGGCAAATGAATAGTGCTCACGATTTGGCAATATTCTTAAATTCAGCGTTTTTAATGCATCTATATCATTAAAATCATCCTGCTGATGCGTAACCAGAAACTGTCGAATCTCAGTAATGTTATTTTCACACTGAATTTCCAGAATATCACCTGATGACCAAACCAGTTCCTGCTCAGCAACCAACTGAATCTTATAAATTGGTTCGCCAGCACTGCCCACATTTAAACACTGACGATGGGCAAACTTGAGTTCAACATTTTCCCGCTCATTTTCCAGTGCTGTCAGCTTGGTTGCGGTCAACTGTTCTAACCCTGTTAGCCATTGTTCCAGATCACGGCTATTGAGCTGATCCACCAGCACTGTGGTAAATAAAGGCTGGGCTTGTTGCTGTAACAACCACTGTTCAATGGTGTGTCCAAACTGGCAGAAGTTTGTATAGCGCTTATCACCCAATGCCAAGATCGCGAAAGACAAATGTGATAAAGCTACAGACTGTGACAATATTTTATGCACAAAATGCTGGGCATCATCAGGTGCATCACCCTCACCATAAGTACTGACCACCCACAAAATCCGTTGATATTGGGTCAAGTCAGTGGCTGTCAGTTTTTGAATGTTCTTGAGCGTGACGTGCTGATGAATAAGCTGTAATTGCTCAGTGGTATGTTTTGCCCACGATTCAGCATGACCTGACTGGCTGGCATAAACCACTAAATAAGCATGATCGTTTTGAACCCGTGACTTGTTGCCATTACGTTGCTGCCATAGCAGCCACATGATGATAAAAATATGCAGACTCAATAATATTGCGAGTATCACAATAATTGTCATGACAGCTTGAGTCATTGTTTCACCTTAGATGGCAGACCAAATGAGCAGAATGATTGCGAATAAACTGCATGCGGTTAACAGCAAATGTGTGACCAAACGCGTTTTGATGGTCAAGAAAAGGATATAACCTGCCAACGACAACAGAATAATGATGATGGCACTGACATCAATCAGCCAACTCCAGGCTGTACCCACATTTTTGCCACGGTGCAGGTCATTGAGCAGGGATACTGTGGTTGCAGGTTTTTGGGTGATCTCAACCTCACCTGTATCAAGCAACGCCCACACATCGGTTGAGCCTGCTGGACTTTCCAGACGAATCATTACCTCGCCATCCAGTACCTCACTACTCTTATAGCGACCAACCAGCGAATGTTTTTCACGTACATAGTCAAGGATAGTTTGACTTGGGTTTTCCTGCTGTTGAACTGTCTCAACAAAACTTTCAGGCAAGCCAAGCTTGACTGTCTGTTCCTGATTGGAGGCACTAAACCACTCAGGATGATTCAGTAACAACCCTGTGGCGGCAAAAAAAAGCAGGACAATAAAGGCAAAGGCAGAAAGCCAGCCATGCACATAGCGTGCATGGCGGTAAAAATCACGGCGTTGATACAAGAGACAAGCCTCTCATGGATTCAGGAAGAAATTAAATTAAGCACCACGTTGGAAGTTCAATTTAACAATACCAATTTCTGCCTGTGCAGGAAGCGTTTGGGTGGCGGCTTTTGGTGCAACATCCAATTCAATGGTTTGATAAGAGTGATCACCATGCTCACGTGAGGTTTCGATATGAATCAGGTATTTACCTGCATTCACAGCCTTGCCCTCTTCATCCTTGCCATCCCAGGCCAATTTATATTGACCAGGTTGACGTGATGGCTTCGCCACTGCATCCAGGTTTGGCATTTGACGGCCATAACGGCGCCACCAAACATAGTTGGAGTTGATCCATTTTTCATCCTTACCCCAAACCGCAATGGTACGGACCAGTTTCTTATTGGCATCTGTCACCCATACCGATACATACGGCGCACGATAGTTGTCTACCGCAATTTTTGGAATATTGACTTCGATCTGTGCCTGGTAGCCTTTTGGCCATGCGGTTGCCGCTCCACCTGCCGCAACATGGCGCATGATGGCTGGCTGATTGGCATCTAACAGTGTTGACCAGCCCGAACTTTGATACTGTGTTCCATCAGTGCTGACCAGTTGCGCCTCATATCCCACCAGTTGTTCAATCAACTGAATCCCCTCATGCGCAGGCATTGCAGTTAAAGCGGTTGCCAAGGCATCGGCATCGGCAGCGCATTGCCCCACAACTACACACTGTTCCACCGTTTGCACAGGCTGACCTGTATGTGGGTTAAGTAAACGAGATTGTCCCGCAAGGTCACGATAACCCTGACCACTGAACGCCACAGCCTGATCCTTAACATTGAGGACCTGTGCTGGTGCCGCATTATCAAAACGTTCATTTGGATTCTGGATACCAATTTTCCAGCCTGCCTGTTGTGGAGACTGCCCCCAAACACGCATATCACCACCAATATCAATCAGGACACCCTGCAAATGCGGAACAGCCTGCTGTGCCGCAACCAAGGCACGGTCAATCACATAGCCTTTTGCATAGGCATCTGGAGCAACCTTAATGGCTGGAGACAGCGTAATTTGTTTGGTCTGTGGATTTAACTCAATACTTTGTGTTTTTAGCTGTTGTAGTAGTGCTTCCTGAGTCTGGTCATCCAGCTTTTGCACCTGATTGCTGTTTTCCCACAGGCTGATCAGCTGCCCTAAACGCGCGTCAAAGCCACCACAGGTTGCACTGCGCCATTGCTCACAGGCTGCAATCACATCATACAGCTCTGATGAAGCCGAAATTTTTTGTTCACGGTTCAGTTGGCTAATTTCACTGTCATCACGCCAAACCGATAAAATCTGGTCAAGTCGGGCAATTTCGGTCTGGATTGCCTCTAAGGCCTTTTCTGCATCTTTCTGGTTTGCTGTGGTCACCACAACATCTAAAGAGGTTCCTAAAACATGGTCCTGATGAAAACGGTAGCTTGGTAACTGAACAGGTGCTTCCAGCTTATTTATAGTTGAGGTTGTTTCATTTGCTTGAACTGCCGTGATTGGCGAGATAAATACAGCCAAGGCTGCCATCAACGGTGATAAACGGAAGATTATCTGAACTGGGCGAAAAAGTTGAGTTGATGACATACGCAGGGTTCCATTCTCTAGGATTTGCCTAAATCAACGTACTGGAAAGATTTATGGCAAATGACTAACTTTATCTGAATTCCTGTTCAGGTTCACTATTTAAGGCCATGCAAAGAAATAATGGTGATTTTTAAGTAAAATCAATAATTTCTTCATAGTTTTAAATAATAATAAACAGGCGAAATATTTTTAAGTCAGAATGCCTGAGCAGGCGGCACAATGACTAAAAATTTATCGAAATAATATTGCAACTGATACTCGTTATCAAGTAAATTGTAGCAATTCTTTTGCATTTTGTTTAATTATTTAGGAAATCTTTATATGCGCCATTTGCTTAGCCTCGCCTTGCTTTCTGCCCTGCCGACCCTTGGCTTTGCCCATACCGCCAGCCCTTTTGTATTACCAGAAGTATTTGACAGCAAATCCGACAATGTAAGTTTCCAAAGCGGCATTACCGTAGAAAAATTTTTCGTTGCAAGCCGTAACTTTAAAACGACCTATCAAATCACAGCCCCTGATGGCAAGACTGAAACAGTCAACCCAGCAGCAGAGTTAAAAAAATTCAACATTGGTGAGTTTAATCTGGCGAATGAAGGAACTTATCGTATTCGTACTCAGGATGCGGCTGGTATGCCAAGCAAATATGCCTTGATTGATGGTCGCTGGTTACGTGTCCGTGCACCTCGTCCTGCAAATGCAAATCCAATGCCGCCACAAGCTGCCAACGCAGAGAAACGGGACAATCCAGAACAAAAGGCACCTCAGCAGGCGCCAGCAAATCAGCCACCACGCTTCATTGCTGAAGACCAGATTCCAGCCAATGCGAAAACGGCACAGACTATCAATACCTATATTGCTGAAAGTTTTGTGACCAAAGGCAAGCCAAGCCCTGTTCCAGCAGTGACCAATAAAGGTTTTGAGTTTAAGTTCCTGACCCATCCAAATGAGCTTTATTCTGGCGAATCATTAAAAGCCCAGGTTCTGCTCGATGGCAAACCAGTTCCAAACCTGGAAGTTGATGTATTTAAAGGTGCAAGCAGCTACCAGCCAAATGCAAAACGTGACCAGCCTCATGTAAAAACCAATGCAAAAGGTGAAGTTGAGGTTAAATTCAATGAAGCAGGTATCTATTTAATCACAACAGCTTATCCAGAAGCTGGCAATGACAATACCAAGCCACCTGTTGCTCAAAGCTACACCTATAGCGTTACCGTTGAAGTGACTGAGTAAGCCATTCAGGCACTTACATTTACATTTTTGTAAGTGCCTTTGATTCCTTTACTCCAATTACAATCAGTTCCTATCATAAAAATAACATAGTATATTGTTTTAAAATCCATATTTATCCCGTTTTATGAGCTCAGAAAACACCAGTGATGCAGGCGTCTTTTTATGGATGGTTTACCAGACCATGCAAAAAATGAATCTTGATGCTGCCGCAATCTTTGCCAGTGTGCACTTACCCGACCAGCCACCAGACAAATTTGTTCGCCGTGATAATTCAACCCAGCAACGTTTTTGGCGAGCTGCTGAAGAAATCAGTCAGGATCAGGATATTGGCCTGCATGTCGGTGCAAATGTCCCCCCATTTCGTGGTCAGGTGATTGAATATCTATTTCTCAGTAGCCCAACCTTTGGTGAGGGCCTGCAAAGGACAATGCGCTATCAGGCCCTACTCACCAACGCCATGTCTTTTAAACTGAAACTTGATGGGAACACTGTTTCAATTTCTGGACTAAATCATCCTGTTCGGCATTATCTGGAATGTGCAATTGGCATCTTGCTGAATTTTTTTAAATATATCAGTGAAAACAATTTTGCTCCCACAGAAATCTGGCTGCCGTATCAGCATGGTGCAGAGCTGGAAGAATATAAAAAGATATGGGGATGTGATGTCAGGCTTGGACAAACAGATGGTTGTATTTGTTTTCATTCAGCGCTGCTGTCTTACTCATCTCCTGCCCATGAGCCTGAATTGCTCAAAATCCATGAATCGCTTGCCGAAACACAACTTGAGCTGCTTAATAAACACCAGCTCATCCATGATATTGAAAAGATTCTGGCCAGCGGAATACTTGAGTCAGGTGAGTTCGACCAGAATATTGTGGCTAAACGTTTAAACCGCAGCGCACGCAGTTTAAGGGCTGATTTACAACTACTGAACACAACCTATGAAAAAGTGATTGCACATTATCGGGAACGCCTTGCCCGACGATTACTTTCACATACACAGGAATCGATTGACCAGATTGTCTATTTAACAGGCTTTTCAGAACCCTCCGCATTTTCCAGGGCATTCAAACGCTGGACTGGAGAAACACCAAGCGCCTATCGACAAAGAAAACACGCTTGACTTGATTTTATAGGCAAGAAAAAACCTGCAATTCAGTCAAACAATTTCAGCCTATTGTTTTTAGACTCTGATTCATGTTTTAAGAGGTAATCTAGCATGATCGGTTTTCCAGCAGGTATTTTTGTTGCAAATGGCATGGAGTGGTATTTTCACAAGGTTTGGCTACATGAATTTCCAAGCAAGAATAGAAACAGCCCATTCTTTACCCATATCGCCCATCATAAACGTGCCCGTTTAAATGGCTTTCATGATGAGGGTTATGCTGAATCCATGTTTAAAAACGCTGAAATTTATAATGAGAAAACGGCTTTGATTGGCTTAACGGCAGCAGCCACCATTTTTCTTCCAGTTGCGCCTTTCTTTACTGCGGGTTTGTATTACGGCATCTGGAACTACTGGAAAGTTCATGCAAAGTCACACATGGATCCCGAATACGCAAAGAAACGTATCCCCTGGCATTATGACCATCACATGACCAGCAACCAGAATGCTAATTGGTGTGTAACGAAACCCTGGTTTGACTACATTATGGGAACACGGGTAATGACCGATGTATCCGTGACAGAAACCAATCCTTTGGCAATAAAAATACCAAAATGGTTAGAAAAAAGAGTCAATAAGGCTGCACGCCGTTTATTACCCAAAGCCTATGCGAAGATTGATGCAAACACCCAGCTTGATCAGTTGAATCTACGTCAGGGAATTGAGGTAGCGTTATAAATTAAGATGTATTCACTCATATCATATCTTCTAAAACTAGGCTGGCACTTGGACTCGGTTTTAGAAGATTAGTGGGAACTTGTTTTCGACAACAAATTCAGGACAAGAACACCACTCATAATCAATGCAATGCCAACAATTCCCCAGACATCCAGTTTCTGACCAAATACAATCCACGCTATTGTCGTCACCAGAACAATACCTACCCCTGACCAAATGGCATAGGCAATCCCAACAGGAATAGTTTTCAGTGTAAGTGACAAACAATAAAATGCAATGATATAGCCCAGCACCACAATGACAGAGGCAATCGGTTTGGTAAAACCCTCACTACTTTTTAAAGCTGAGGTTGCAATGACTTCCGCTATAATTGCAACAAATAAAAATATCCAGTTTTTCATCTAAATATACCTAAGCCGCATACTAAAGATTTAAATAAGCCAATAAAAAAACACCCTTTTCATTAAAGGGTGTTTTCAATATTGATCTTATATCGCTTATAGTCAGAAATTATGCTGACTTTTTCGCCATATTGTTTTTACGGATTGTAATCATCACCAACTGAACCGCAGCAGGTGTTACGCCAGGAATACGGCTGGCCTGTGCCAATGTCTCTGGACGTACAGTTTTCAACTTCTGTGTGATTTCACGGGACAGACCTGAAACACCATTATATTCAAAATCAGCAGGAATCCTGGTTTCCTCAAGACGCTTCATTTGTGCAACATCATCATGCTGACGGTTAATATAACCCTCATACTTCACTGCAATCTCAATTTGCTCGCCGACTTGCTCAGACACTTCCGAACCCGTCAGTTCAGCGATTTGACTGAAATTGATATTTGGACGTTTCAGCAAATCAATCGCACTACATTCCTTGCTCAGGTCAGCACCCGTCATTTCAACAAACTTTTTGCCCATTGGATTATTTGGTGCAGCCCATAAATGCTGTAAACGAGAAGTTTCACGCTCAACCGCTTCCATTTTCTCGCTATAGGTAGCCCAACGCTCATCATCAACCAAGCCAAGTTCACGACCAATTGGGGTTAAACGCTGATCGGCATTATCCTCACGCAACATCAAACGATATTCAGCACGAGAGGTAAACATACGGTACGGTTCTTTGGTTCCCAACGTAATCAGGTCATCCACCAATACACCCATATAGGCTTGGTCACGTTTCGGTGTCCACTCTTCCTGTTCCCAAGCACGGCGGGCAGCGTTCAGACCAGCAAGCAAACCTTGCGCACCCGCTTCTTCATATCCTGTTGTACCATTAATCTGACCCGCAAAATACAGGTTTTGAATGGCTTTGGTTTCAAGCGTGAACTTTAATGCCTGTGGATTGAAGTAGTCATATTCAATCGCATAGCCAGGACGCAAAATGTGCGCATTTTCCATACCACGAATTGAACGAACCAAGTTGAACTGAACATCAAACGGCAATGAAGTCGAAATACCATTTGGATAAAGCTCATGGGTATCCAGACCTTCAGGCTCCAGAAACACCTGATGCGAATCTTTATCAGCAAAACGATGAATCTTATCTTCAATTGATGGGCAATAACGTGGGCCAACACCCTCAATCACACCTGTATACATCGGTGAACGATCCAGACCACCACGAATAATGTCATGGGTTTTTTCACTGGTATGCGTGATATAGCAATTCACCTGTTCAGGGTGCATCGACACATCCCCCATAAATGACATCACTGGCGATGGGAAATCACCTGGTTGAGGCGTCATTACTGAGAAATCAACGCTACGAGCATCAATACGGGGCGGTGTCCCTGTTTTTAGGCGACCCACTGGAAGTTTAAGTTCACGTAGGCGATGTGCCAAGGCAATCGATGGAGGATCGCCCGCACGGCCACCACTTGAATTTTGTAGACCAATATGGATTACGCCACCAAGGAATGTTCCTGTTGTAAGCACCACCGTTTTGGTGTCAAAACGGATGCCCATCTGTGTCACGACACCTTTTACGGTATCTCCCTCAACAATCAGGTCATCCGCCGCTTGCTGGAAAATATCAAGGTTTGCCTGATTTTCCAGCGTATGACGAATTGCAGCCTTATAACGGACACGGTCAGCCTGTGCACGTGTTGCACGTACAGCCGCCCCCTTGCGCGAATTCAGAATACGGAACTGAATACCACCTTTATCCGCCGCAAGCGCCATTGCACCACCAAGCGCATCAATCTCACGAACAAGATGTGATTTACCAATACCACCAATCGCTGGGTTACAGCTCATTTGCCCCAAAGTTTCAATATTATGCGTCAACAATAAGGTTTGTCGTCCCATACGCGCCGCAGCCAGTGCCGCTTCCGTACCAGCGTGACCGCCACCAATCACGATAACGTCGTAAACTTTAGGATAGTGCATAGTGGTAAATGTGTATTCAAAAAATGACAGAGTATTATACAGGACTTTTCTATTAAGTTGACAAAAACTGTCGATATTCTTGCCGCTCGCAAGAATTTGATATCGCTGTTAAATACACAAAAAGAAACGTTATGTTGCATTTTCATCGCACTTTTAACACATCGCCCCATAATTATTAACTTGATCACCACTGTTTTATTTGATGAATTTCTTATTCTAAAACATGCATAACAAATACTTAGGACAATGATATGAACACGAAGCTTATACTTTCATCACTGATTTGTGGTCTGTGTTTTACCGTTGCAGCCCAGGCAAATGCCAAAACCACTCAAGACCCACAAACACAGAAGTATCAACAGGTATGTAAAGGTAAAAAACAGGGCGATGCCGTTTCATTTGCCTATAAGGGTGTTGTTTTCAACGGTGTTTGTGAAAATGATGATGCTGGCAAACTAGCTTTCCAGCCACCTGCTCCACCAGCGGGTACAACACCTGAAACCCAGAGCCGCATGTCGCAAACCCAGTCTGAGCCACGTCCTGTCAGTGCCCCTATGCCTGTAGATGTTCCTCCAATGCAACCAGCGCCGCCTGTTTCAGACTCAGATGTTGAACAGACTGCCCCTTAATTTAAAGCACTAGACTAAAGGATACCCATTTCAGGTATCCTTTAATTAGCTAAAAATATAAAATACACAATAAAATAGATAGAATTGGCCACAACATATTTCATCTTAAAATTGTAATCTGTTTATTTTATAATCCCTTTAACGGGTTTGAATCCATTACAATAACTGCAAATACATTAATTTAGGTTTTCCTGTGAACTGGCTACAAATTCATATTACTGTTGATCAACATCAAGTTGAACTTACCGAAACCCTGTTACTCTCTTTGGGAGCGGTCAGCGTAACGCTGGATGATGCAGAAGATCAGGCATTGCTTGAGCCTTTACCAGGAGAAACCCCTCTCTGGAATAAAGTTATTGTAACGGGTATTTATCAACAGGAAGAAGATGATCCAATTGATGTTGATACCCTGGAGGCTTTTCTCAGGGCCCAACTTCCAGATGTGCCAATGCGCCATGAATATCTGGAAAATCAGGTCTGGGAACGTGCCTGGATGGATTACTATGAACCAATTCAGATTAGTGAGAAATATTGGATTGTGCCTGAATGGCTGGCACCACCTGAAGCGGATGCCACTAACATTAAGCTGGACCCAGGTTTAGCGTTTGGTACAGGCAACCACGCCAGTACCTTTTTATGCTTACAATGGTTGGGCAAAACCGATGTAAAAGATAAAGTTGTAATCGACTATGGCTGTGGTTCAGGCATTTTAGGGGTTGCTGCATTGTTACTGGGTGCAAAAAAGGTTTATGCAACCGATATTGACCCTCAGGCTGTTTTGGCAACCAAACAAAACGCTGAACTGAATGGTGTACTTGATCGACTTTATGTAGGTTTACCAGAAGAGTTTGATCAGGAATTCAAACCACAACAGGCAGACGTCCTGGTTGCGAATATTCTGGCTGCACCGCTCATGGCACTCGCGCCTGAATTCGCAACTTTGCTTAAAAATGAGGGTGAGTTCGCACTTGCTGGTGTAATCGAAGAGCAAGTTGCTGATGTTTCTAGTGTTTACTCTGAGTTTTTTGATATATTAGAGATCGAAAAGCGTGAAGAGAACTGGTGCCGCATTTCTGGAAAACGAAGAACAACTTGAGATCTCGATCAATTATGAGTGAAAAACAAACCCGCTGCCCTAAATGTTCGACCGTGTACAAAGTGACCCTTTCACAACTCAGTGTTGCACAGGGTATGGTTTGTTGTCCAAAATGCGTGATTAACTTTAACGCACTGACTAATTTACTGGAATCCGAGACAAGCGAAGTTGTGCCAACACCCAGTAGCCGCTCACTATTTTCGTCGATTCAGCCAGACAGTTCATTTGCAGAAAAGCAAATGCAGATTTTGAGTATTTTTGACCAGAAAATTGAAAACTCCAATATTGATCTGCTCACCTATCTCAACAACCTAAATTATTTCAATACAGAGCCAGTGACCGCCTTGCCTAACTTGAATTTGTCTGAAGATGTTTTACTTAATAATAATGATGATCACAGCACCAAACAGCATGGGTGGCTTTATTACACGCTCTGGGGGATTGGCAATATCGCACTGATTCTGGTGTTTGCGTTCCAGATTTTATGGTTCAACCCAAAATTGATGCACGATAGCCCTGCCTTAAACAAAATGTTTAACTATGCCTGCGGCATGCTGACCTGCAAAACCCAGAATGACCAATATAAATATCTCAGTTTTGAAAAGGTTAAACTTAAACAAACCAGCAAGAATGAAACCCAGTTTTCAGGGGTGCTGATCAACCGCCACGAAAACAGCATATTGATCCCCTCAATCAAGGTGGTTCTGAAAGATCAGGGAGAAGTGACGACAGACATCACACTCAAGCCACAGGATTATCTGGTTGACAGTTTAAAAACCATTCAACGCATTCCATCAAATAGTCCTTTTAGATTTGAATTTAGCATTCCAAAAAGTAAAAATAGCTTCGATGACTATAGTTTAGAAATTGTACAGCCCTAAAAGCATAAAAAAATGACAAAAAAATAAAAAAAAGTGCAGTTAATTTGCTCACTTTTTCGCTGACAGTGGTATGATACGCGCCACGAATGCTTTGACCTACATACTCCTCGTTATTTACAGACAATAAAATCGTTAAACGAACTGTGCTTTTATCTCCTAAGCGCACTGTTGGTTTTTTTGTTTTTAAAAGTGGGTTGTAACAAATATTTAACCATTGTTACGCTTATTTTTTACACAATTCGAGGATTTGTGGCAAGCTAATAGTTCTTTTGTTTTAGAGTTGCTGAGATCTAAAATAGGATTCAGTAATTTAGACCACATTTATATATTACTTTACCCAAGTGATATTTGATTTTTCGGATTAACACGCATGAATAGCAAATCTCCTATTTTTACGGCTCAATCTGATGTCGCTCTCCGCATCCATGTAGATCGCGCAGTTCGTCATTATTTTGCACAGTTGCAAGGTGAGCAACCATCTCAAGTGTATGACATGGTTTTAGCAGAAATGGAGAAACCTCTTTTATCTGTGGTCTTGGAATATACCCGTGGCAACCAGACGCGTGCCGCTGAAATTTTAGGCCTTAACCGTGGAACTTTGCGTAAAAAGTTAAAAGCTCACGGTTTAATGAGTGAATAATTGATAAAATGCTCACGTTCTCGTGGGCATTTTTTTATGCTTAATTGTTTTAATCTGTAGACTTCAAAACTGTTGACCAAAATCATGACTATCAAACGTGCTTTAATCTCTGTTTCCGACAAAACTGGAATCGTTGAATTTGCTCAAAACCTTGCAGCGCTAGGGGTGGAAATTCTATCTACGGGCGGTACATACAAGTTGCTTAAAGACAACAACATTGCCGTTGTGGAAGTTTCTGAACACACAGGCTTTCCTGAAATGATGGATGGACGTGTTAAGACACTGCATCCAAAAATTCATGGCGGCATTCTGGCTCGTCGTGGTCTGGACGAAGCGGTGATGCAGGAACACAACATTGATCCGATTGACCTGGTTGTGGTCAACCTTTATCCATTTGCTGCGACTGTGGCTAAACCAGATTGTTCACTTGCTGATGCGATTGAAAACATCGACATTGGTGGTCCAACCATGGTTCGTGCAGCGGCAAAAAACCATGCTTCAGTCGGTATCATCGTCAATGCTGCTGACTACGATGCAGTTGTTGCTGAGTTAAAAGCAAATGGTGGACTTTCCTACGAAACTCGTTTCGACTTGGCGGTAAAAGCATTTGAACATACCGCACAATATGATGGCATGATTGCTTCTTATTTGGGTGCGCGTGTAGGTAAGGCTGAGGGCGAAGCAGATTTGTTCCCCCGCACTTTCAATACGCAACTGAATAAAGCGCAAGATTTACGTTATGGTGAAAATCCTCATCAAAACGCGGCTTTCTATGTCGAAGCAAATGCCAAAGAAGCATCTGTTTCAACAGCAAAGCAATTACAGGGTAAAGAGCTTTCTTATAATAATATTGCAGATACGGATGCAGCGCTTGAATGTGTGAAATCATTTGCCAAGCCAGCGTGTGTCATTGTTAAACATGCGAATCCTTGTGGTGTTGCGGTTTCATTGGACGGCATTAAAGCAGCTTATGACCTTGCTTATGCAACTGATCCTGAATCTGCTTTTGGTGGCATCATTGCATTCAACCGTGAGCTTGATGTTGCAACGGCTCAGGCAATTGTAGATCGCCAATTCGTTGAAGTGATTATTGCACCAAGCATTGCTGACGGTGTACTTGAAGTTACTGGTGCGAAAAAGAATGTTCGTGTCATGGTGTGTGGTGAACTTCCAGCCATTGATGCACGTGCAGCACAGCTTGACTATAAGCGCGTGAACGGTGGTTTGCTGGTTCAAGATCAAGATTTAGGTATGATCACCAAGGATGACCTTAAAGTTGTGACCAAACGTGCGCCAACCGAACAGGAAATTGATGACCTCATCTTTGCCTGGAAAGTAGCGAAATACGTGAAATCGAATGCGATTGTGTATGCGAAAAACCGTCAAACCATTGGTGTGGGTGCAGGTCAGATGAGCCGTGTCAACTCAGCACGTATTGCAGCCATTAAAGCGGAACATGCGGGTTTGGTGGTTGAGGGTGCGGTGATGGCCTCTGATGCATTCTTCCCATTCCGTGATGGTATTGATAATGCGGCTAAAGCTGGCATTAAATGTATCATCCAGCCAGGTGGTTCAATGCGTGACGAAGAAACCATCGCCGCTGCCGATGAAGCAGGTATTGCAATGGTCTTTACGGGTATGCGTCACTTCCGTCACTAAATGCTACTTTAAAATTTCCATCTTATTTACCTCCCTCTAAATCTCCCTCCTAAAAGGAGGGAGACTACACCAATATCAATAATATAGATTCCCTCTCCTCTTAGGAGAGGGTTAGGGAGAGGTTAAGAGGGACTTTTTTATTTTTAACAGGTATATTCTTAAATACTGAAAAAGGGAATAACTTTAAAATGAATATTTTAGTTTTGGGTAGCGGTGGTCGTGAACATGCACTTGCATGGAAAATCGCACAAGATGCAAAAGTAACTCAGGTTTTTGTTGCACCAGGTAATGCGGGCACAGCAACAGAAGATAAATGTAAAAACGTTGAGCTGGACATTTTAGACAACCCAGCCATTATTCGTTTTGCACAGGAAAATCAGGTTGAGCTGATTATTGTTGGACCAGAAGCACCTTTGGTTAATGGTGTGGTTGATGCCTGTCGTGCCGCAGACTTGAAAATCTGGGGACCTACCCAGTATGCTGCCCAGCTTGAAGGTTCAAAAGCATTTGCCAAACATTTCCTGAAGCGCCATGACATCCCAACCGCATTTTATGATGTCTTTACTGAAGTGGACGCTGCAAAAGCATATATTGAACAACATGGCGCGCCAATCGTGATCAAGGCGGATGGCTTGGCTGCGGGTAAAGGCGTGATCGTTGCCATGAGCAACGAAGAAGCGTTTGCCGCAATTGATGACATGCTGGCAGGCAATAAGTTTGGTGATGCAGGTTCACGTGTTGTCATTGAGCAATTTCTTGATGGTGAAGAAGCAAGCTTCATTTGCATGATTGATGGTACCAACATTTTACCAATGGCAACCTCACAGGATCACAAGCGTATTTTCGAGGGTGACCAAGGCCCGAACACGGGTGGTATGGGAGCCTACTCTCCTGCTCCAGTGGTCACTGCTGATGTATTTGAACGTGTGATGACGGAAATCATGCGTCCAACTGTAGAAGGTATGGCAAATGATGGACATACCTATACTGGCTTCCTATATGCTGGCTTAATGATTGATGAACAGGGTCAACCTCGTGTGATCGAGTTCAACTGCCGTTTTGGCGACCCAGAAACCCAGCCAATCATGATGCGCCTGAAATCCTCATTGGTTGATCTGGTTGAGGCAGGTATTGCAGGCAACCTACCAAAAGAAGCTGAGTGGGATGAACGCAAGTCAATTGGTATCGTCCTTGCTGCTGAGGGTTACCCTGAAACCGTTCGTAAAGGTGATGTCATCTCTGGTCTTGGGCAATCACCTGAAGACACCAAAATTTTCCATGCAGGTACAGCCACCACTGAAGATGGCCATATCATTACCGCAGGCGGCCGTGTGCTATGTGTAACCGCACTTGGCGATACTGTACTTGAAGCGCAAATTAATGCACTGGAAGTATGTGGTCAGGTCACATTTACAGGTATGCAATACCGTAGCGACATTGGTTACCGTGCCATTGCGCGTGAAAAGGCAGAATAAGCCAGTCTAGTTGATAAAAAAGCTTTCCTTGGAAAGCTTTTTTATTCTTTAATAGGCAATAAATCAAACTTCTATATTCATTACTTAAATATAAAATTCAGAAAAACATATATTTATTTTCTCGTAAATCACTCAACCCCACATTTAAAAAAATTTATAAAACTATCATCAGTTTATATTTACTTTAAAGACAATTTCCCTCAGATAATCATATGCTTATATATCCAAATACAAATACTTCCCCTGTATCAGTTGGTAAATTATTGCTATGATTGCTAAAATTTTGAATACAGCTCAATTGTTGTTTTAGATTATTCATGATTATTTTCAATCATTTAATAAAATAAAACATCAATATTCAATCGTATTCAGTTCCCAATTTAATTTAAGGAATAATTGGATAGAGATTTTCCAGACACGGGATAGACCAACTGGAATTTGAATATTTATCTATTTCTTCTGTTGTTGCAAACAGTCTTCTGGATTAAAACTTAAAAACAATTCACGTGATTGTTGAATGAGGATGCCAATTTGCAACATACAAACCCATTGCAATGATTGATGCTTGAGAAATCATAATGTTCTCGGCATTCTTCCGATTAGGATTTATACATGAAAAAGCTGATTAGCCTTTTTTTAAGTGTATCGGTGCTACTACTTGCAGCATGCAGTAAACAGCCAGATACCGCATCGAGTGAACAAAAAAATGATGCTGCGGGCCTCCAGACTATTGTCATCGCATCTACAGGTTCAGACGCTGATATTTGGCGTCATATTGCCAGCTTGCCAGAAACCAAGGCTGCTGGTATTAAACTGGAAGTGAAAAACTTCACGGATTATGTGGCAATGAACACCGCGGTTGCCAATAAGGAAGTTGATCTCAACGCATTCCAGTCTTATGCTTATCTGGTTGCTTTCAACGCAGCAAACAAAGACAAGATCGCGCCTGTTTCAACCACTTATTTAGAACCTATGGGGATTTATTCAAATAAGGTAAAGAAAGTGGAAGAGTTTGCCCAGGGTGCAACCATTGCCATTCCAAATGATGGTGCCAATGAATCCCGTGCATTATTACTTTTACAAAGCGCTGGCTTGATCAAGTTAAAACCTGACTTCGACCCAGTGAAAGGTACGCCTGCCGACATCATTGAAAACAGCAAGAAAATTGTGATCAAGCCGATTCAGATGGCAACTGCTGTACGTGTAAAAGACGAGGTTGATGCAATCCTGTTGGGTAATACCCTTGCGATGGAAGGTGGTTTGAACGTTCTTAAAGATGCAATCTTCTATGAACCAATTGACCAGAGCACCAAGTTAAACGTCAACATTTTGGCAACTGCCGAATCACGTAAAGATGATCCAGTATTGCAAAAAGTCGGCGCGCTTTATCATACCGAAGCAGTCAAGCAATATGTGCAGGAACACTTTGCTGGCACTAAAGTTGACGTAAACAAGCCAACAAGCTATCTCACAGCAGCAAATCCGTAATATAATCGTAGGGTCTGTTGACATTTCACAGATGCTTGCGACAGAGGATATTTTTTAGACGGTACAAGACGTGACTTACGAAATTTAGTCATTCTAAATGAGTAAGGCATAACGCTGTAACGGCAAAAAATATCCCTGTCCCAAAGGGTTATGGCTAAAACCGCCCCAAACTTCGTTATGAAACTTGGCAAGGGTCTCTCCATTACCTGCGTTTCATGCCTCGTTTGTGTAGTTTTAGCCGATAACGCAATGCATGGCTGAAATATCAACAAACCCTAAATAAAACAGGCAAAATAATTTTGCCTGTTTTTCTTTTTTGCCTAGTATTGACGAACATGATCCAATTTAAAAATATTTCAAAACGCTATCAGCTAAAAGGCCAAACGATCAATGCGCTGGATCAAATCAATTTAGAGATTCCAGCGGGGAGTATCTTTGGTATTATTGGCTATAGTGGTGCAGGTAAAAGTACCTTAATCCGACTGATTAACTTGCTTGAACGCCCATCCGAAGGGCAAGTCATCATTAATCAAAAAGATTTTACTGCAATGGATGCACGCACTCTTCGTCAAGAACGTGCAAATATTGGCATGATTTTTCAGCACTTTAATTTATTACAAACCAAAACGGTGTCTGAAAACATTGAAATGCCACTTAGGTTACTTGGCCATAGTAAGGCGGAACGAGAAAAACGTTTAGCTGAACTGCTAGATTTTATTGATCTCAAACATAAAAAAGATGCCTACCCTGACGAACTTTCAGGTGGACAAAAACAGCGTGTAGGCATTGCACGTGCGCTTGCCAATCACCCAAAGATTCTGCTGTGTGATGAGGCGACTTCCGCACTTGATCCACAAACCACCCAATCTGTATTGGCACTGTTAAAGAAGATCAATCAGGAACAAAACATCACCATTGTGATGGTCACCCATGAAATGGATGTGATTGAGACTGTTTGTGATTATGTGGCAGTAATGGAAGCTGGCAAGGTAATTGAAACAGGGCCTACGCTGAATATTTTTAGTCAACCACAGCACCCCACCACAAAAACCTTTATCCAAACGGTCTTACAGCAACAGTTACCAGTAAATATCTTAAACAACCTTGAACATAAACATCACAATAGTATTTATAGTTTGCAGTTTCTGGGTACATCTGCACAGGAAACGGTAATTCAGGCAGTCATCAAGCAGTTTGACATCAGTTTAAATATTCTGTTTGCCAATATGACTGAAATCAATGGTACCGTGATTGGGCAAATGTTTATTCAACTGCTCGGTGATGAAAGCATTATTCAGCAAGCAATCCAATTTCTGGAGCAGCATGGCGTTAAAGTTGAACAGTCTGGAGTCAGCCAATGAGAGATTTAATTGTACAATGGCTGACTGAAGTCACGGCACCTTTTTGGCATAGTGCCCTCAGCATTGACCAGTTTGTGACAGCCTTGCAGGAAACCTTTCAAATGGTTTTCTTCTCATTACTGTTTGGCTGTATCTGGGGACTGATTCAAGGTATTACTCTAGTGGTTACCCGTACAGGTGGCATCCTACAAAATCGGGCGATTTACTATTTCCTCAATCCTATTGTCAATGCCCTGCGTTCACTCCCCTTTATCATTTTATTGATTGCTGTCATTCCCCTGACCAAGCTGCTGGTGGGAACATCCATTGGGACATGGGCTGCAATTGTGCCTTTAACCATCTATGTGGGTCCATACCTAGGCCGTCTAATTGAAACTTCTCTGCTTGAAGTGAATGAAGGAATTATTGAATCAGCTCAGGCAATGGGTGCAACCCCTTGGCAAATCATCTTTAAGTTTATTATCCCTGAAGCACGTAGCTCACTAATCCTGAATCTCACCACAGGAACGATTACCCTAATTGGTGCCACAGCAATGGCGGGCGCTGTTGGCGCAGGTGGTATCGGTGATTTAGCCATTTCTTATGGTTATCAGCGTTTTGATACCAGTGTGGTTATCCTCACTGTCATCGTGCTTCTGCTGCTTGTCCAGTTGGTGCAAATGTTGGGGGATTGGTTAGCAAAATTGCGTTAAACGATATAATTAATAAAAAGACAGCCCTCATTTTGAGGGCTGTTTCATTGCATGACCAAATCATTTCCTGAAGTAATCCGATGTCCAGCATCACATTCCTCCGCTGTTGCATAACGAAGCTCTGAAAAACTAATGCCTAGAAAATAGTCATCCTCATTCCAGACATCACAACATTCTTGTACATTAAAGTTAGCTACTTCAAGTACCAAATCATAGCCTTTTTTTAAGACCACAAGATCACCTAAATGGAACATACCGTCTATCCTTTTCTAAAGAAGATAATTAAAGTTTAAGAGTATTTTTTTTCATTTTTATGACAGAGTCACTTTAATCATTTAAGTGCTGAGTCATTTAATTTTCATTGAAAATGTAAAATTAATCACAATAATTAAAATTAATGCATATTATTTACACTAAAAACTATCACATATTTCCTCCCTATTACAAGCTATTAATAACCGTATAACCAGTATTCTTTACCTGCATAATGATGAATCCTTATAAATTTATATGAGGAAAATAAACCTCATTTGCAGCCTTAAACGTATTTACATGCAAAGGCACTAGATCTTCAAGTGCCTGATAGCCACCCGCCAACACGAACAGCATTGGAATTTTCATTTTCCTTGCCATATCAAACACCAAACGGTCACGTTCAAACAACAGCTCTGTGGTCAACCACTTCGAGCCATACTTATCATGCTGATGGCAATCCATCCCTGCCTGATAAATAATCAGATCGGCCTCCCAACGTGAAGCATATTGAAACGCCTCAAAAATGGACTCCCGATATAAATCAAAATTGCCCTGCTTGGGGTGGATATAACGGGTCAGGCTGCGCTCACCTGCCTTACAACCAAAACGAATCCCAAAAATTCCAAAATTGACCAGATTGGTGAGTCGGTTGGTAAATATCGCGGTGCCATCTCCACCATGCTGATCACAGTCCAGCACAAAGATTCGTTTTTCAGGATATTGCTTGGCGACCAAGGCCAAACCATTAAAGGTACAATACGCCGCACCAGACTCATAACTGGCATGATGAAAGCCCTGTGCGATATTGGCAGCAATACCCTCTTTAAATGCGATCTCAGCACCAACCAACTGCCCTGCCTGTACTGATAGGATTGCATCTCTTAATTGTTCATTCCAGGGTTTAAAGCCCTGTATGGTTGCAAATGCGGACTCACCTGCCAGAAAGGCCTCAACATATTGTGGATTATGGAGCTTCTTTAGGATTTCAACATCAATTAAACCTGGATCAATCAGTTCAACCATTTTATGCTTACACAACACATCCGCCACCGCGGTGAGTTTTTCCATGCTATTGGTATGCGTTCGGGCATAATAGCGTGGAGAGTAACAGGCTTTTAGCATGGATGTCCTACGTAAATTTGATCTTGAGCAATTTCCATAAGTTGGCTCAATTCAGTCGTATCAGGTCGAAATAATCCATTATCCACCTGTTGTTTAAAATGATAGCCAAATGCACGAGGACGGTTTTTAGGCGACACTGCCAAAGTGGTCAAACGCAAAAACCAGAAGCCATTCATTTCAGAAATGGGAATCACATAGCCTTTATATTGTTTATTTTTATGTTTTTCCAGTTGTTCAATGTCATAGTTTGCAGAAAACAGGCTACCTGCGGGTAAACGCACTCCATTCATTATCAATGGTACCAAACTAATACAGGAATGGTTGTCTCCCATATTTAGCTTTTCCATCATAATCGGCTGGTCGTTTTCATCTACAAAAATATTAATTTCACCCTGTCTCAATAAACGATGGTGTGCGATCCGTAGAAAGAATTTCTCTGCCATTGGACAGGACCCAACTTTGGGTTTTTCTTCCAGCGCATAGCATTCAATCATCTCAATCGTCCGTGTATCCTGCGGCAGAATAATATCGGCAAGCAACTGGCAAATCAGGATGCTTTCCTCAAGTTCAGCATATTGATGGATATTTCTTAATTTGGCCTGAAAATCCACTTCCTGCCTTAAATTCTGGGCAAACGTTTCTTCTGGATTCAAACGTTGTAGACACTGCTGCACATCTGCATGAATATCCAGATTACGCCAAGTGGCGAGTTCCAAGCCATAGGAAGAGCTCTGGTTTAAAATATTTCTCAGCCCCTTGGTCTCGTAATCCTCAAAAATTCGTAAATCCTGAAAACCAAGCGCATCACGGGGTTGTGAAACAAATTCAGCAATCACACGTGTTGCCTGAGTATAACCACAACCACGGCGTTCGGTTTGATGACTAAAGTGCTCATTCAGCATTTCAGTAAGTTTGACAGACAAGGGATGCAAATATTTTTTAAAAATCACCACCACTTCGTGATCAACCAAATCAGACATAACTTCCTCTCTTATTGTTATGATTTATTTGCATTTCATCCTGAAAAATTGCCCTGTACTTATGTTGTTAAGCAATCTTTTTAAATTATTTCCACATTTATTCCATATATTTAAAGATGAATATAAATCATTAACTTATAAAACTTTTATACCATATTTATTTAAAATACTACACTTGTCAACTATAAAGATTTTCTGCTCTTAAGGCTGTCACAATCTGCCCTAAAACGTCATCCGCATGGCACACTATTTTTGCACTCTTTACTATTTCCACTTACACTAGACACAGGTGATGGTCTTTATCATCAACCCAGCAATAACCACATGAAACAAAGATTTAGGACTCGGCTATGCATTATAAGATTCATGCAATTGACGTAAAAAATGCCTTAAAAAACTATATTTGGTTATTGGAAGATACCATCACAAAAGAAGTTGTTGCGATTGACCCCACTGACGCAGATTTGGTGACTGCATTTTGCGAACAGCATCAACTGCACCTAAAACAGATTTGGTTGACCCATTGGCATCGTGACCATACCGATGGGGTACAGGGATTATTGGCAAAGCAAAATATTCTGGTGTATGGGCCACGTGATGAATTAACGAAAATCGCTTTTATTTCAAGCCCGCTGCAACATAATGACCATTTCCTTTTTCACAACCTAAAAGTTGAGATTATTGCCACACCAGGTCATACCCTCGGTCATATTGTTTATTTTATTGAGGAAATTGATACCCTGTTCTGTGGTGACACCCTGTTTGCAATGGGTTGCGGTCGCCTGTTTGAGGGTACGGCTGAGCAGATGTATCATTCACTGAATCGGCTTGCCGCCTTGCCAATCCAAACCAAGGTTTACTGCACCCATGAATATACGCTTGCCAATGGTGAGTTTGCACTGACCATTGAACCTCATAATGTTGCACTGCACGAGCGTATGCAACAGGTCAAGGCATTAAGGGAGGCTGATCAGATTACCCTGCCAAGCACCATTGAACTGGAACTTGCAACCAATCCATTTTTGCGTACTGAAAGTGCGGAAGAATTTGCCCATATTCGTAGCCTAAAAGATCAATTTTAGTCTGGCAATCCAATATGAATCCATGCATTTTCCGCTTTTGCATTAAAGTGGAAAATGAAATTATTTTTTACATTTAGGATTAAATGGATTTTTACACATTTTTTTTAAGCATAGCCAATAAAAAATATTTTTAATAATAAATACAATCAATTAAAAAACACACAGATAAACTTTACTTTATAAAAATTACGCTATTTTTACATAATTTACATGCAGAAAAATAAAAGTTTTCATTTGCCCTTTAAAAAATTTTCACTGACCCTTATTAATAAACACAGGTTCACAAGGAGTTCTGCTATGAAAAATAGAGTTGTTAAAGCAAAAAATTTACTGGCCTTTCGTATTTGGCTGGAAAAACTAGGATATTCCGTTAAGAATCTGACAGATAACCGTGGATTTACCTTTAGCTTTAAAAAAGAATATGGATTGGTCACAGGTGACCTATCGGGTAATGCTTTGGCAATGCAACTGGGCGAAGAATTCGAAGACCACTTAAAAGCATAATCATGATCTTATCTTTACATAAACTAGGGTTTCATATGGACATGAAATCCTATGATATGAATAACTGACCTGTTTTTTTAATTTCCATCTTATCGCTGATTTCTCACTTTCTAACCAACTGTCATTAAAATAACGTTGGAACAATTATAATTTCCAAGTATCATAATGCCCTAGTCGAGGGATGCTGCGACAATTGATGGGTACTAAAGATCAATTTGCCAGGCTCGACGATCGGTTGAACACTCGCTTTAACCAACAACGGCATCCGCGAACAGAATGATCCATACTATTTTTTCTAGGAGATCCTGATGAACGCGGTGAATGCTTCATTTACAGATTATAAAGTTGCCGATATTTCCCTTGCTGACTACGGTCGTAAAGAAATCAAGCTTGCTGAAGCAGAAATGCCAGCCCTGATTGGTTTACGCAAACGTTATTCAGCGTCAAAACCACTGGCTGGTGCAAAAATTCTCGGTTGTATCCACATGACCATCCAGACTGCGGTTCTAATTGAAACCCTAGTTGAGTTAGGTGCTGAAGTCCGCTGGACATCTTGCAACATCTTCTCTACCCAGGACCATGCTGCCGCTGCGATTGCTGCCCGTGGTATCCCAGTTTTTGCCTGGAAAGGTGAAACTGAAGAAGAATATGTGTGGTGTCTGGAACAACAGATCAATGTCAATGGTCAGCCTTGGGATGCCAACATGATTCTGGATGATGGCGGCGACTTAACCGCACTTGTTCATGACAAATATCCTGCGCTTTTAGAACGCATCCACGGCATTACTGAAGAAACCACCACAGGTGTGCAACGTCTGTTGGAAATGTGGAAAGATGGTTCTCTTAAAGTTCCTGCAATCAACGTGAATGACTCGATTACCAAGTCAAAAAATGACAACAAATACGGTTGCCGTCACTCACTCAATGATGCCATCAAACGTGCAACAGACATGCTACTTTCTGGCCGTCGTGCGCTGGTGATTGGCTATGGTGACGTAGGTAAAGGTTCTGCGCAGTCTTTACGTCAGGAAGGCATGATCGTCCGTGTAACCGAAGTTGACCCAATCTGTGCGATGCAGGCCTGCATGGATGGTTACGAAGTTGTGTCTCCATACAAAAATGGTGTACAGACTGGTAAAAAAGAAGACATCAACCAGGATTTATTAGGCAACACTGACCTTGTTGTCACCACAACGGGTAACTACCACGTATGTGATTCAGCAATGCTGGATAGCTTAAAAGCAGGTGCGGTGGTATGTAACATCGGTCACTTTGACACTGAAATTGATACAGCTTACCTACGTGGTTACAAGTGGGTTGAAGTTAAGCCACAGGTACATCAGGTTTATCGTTCAGAAGATGAAAGCAACTATTTAATTCTTCTTTCTGAAGGTCGTTTAGTGAACCTTGGCAACGCAACAGGTCACCCATCACGTGTTATGGATGGTTCATTTGCCAATCAGGTACTTGGTCAAATCCACCTATACAACGAAAAATTTGCTGATTTACCTGCTGACCAAAAACAGGCTGCAATCCGTGTGGAAGTGCTTCCGAAGAAACTGGATGAGGAAGTTGCCGCAGCAATGGTTGCTGGTTTTGGTGGTGTCTTGACACAACTGACGCAAGTACAGGCAGATTATCTCGGCGTTGCTGTTGAAGGCCCATTCAAGTCTGACGCTTATAAATATTAAGTTTTAATTCCCTCTCCCTAACCCTCTCCCTAAGGGAGAGGGAATATTCATTACCCGAATGAATATCAAAAAGTCCTCTCCTCTCAGGAGAGGATTTAGGAGAGGTGAAAAGAAATAAAAAAGGATTTGAAATGACCAAACGTGTCCCTATTTCTTTTGAGTTTTTCCCACCAAAAACTGATGCGGGTGCGGAAAAATTACGGCTTGTTCACCAAGAACTACAGCTGTTAAATCCAGAGTTTTTCTCCATCACTTATGGTGCTGGCGGTTCCACCCGTGAACGTACCTTAGCGGCGATTAATGACTTTAATCGCAAAGGTACGCCTGTTGCACCGCACCTTTCCTGTATTGGTGATGACAAGGCGCGTATTGCTGAACTTTTAGATTTATATAAATCCCAAGGTATTGATCGTATCGTTGCTTTACGTGGTGACTTACCCTCAGGTCAAGTGGGGCTGGGTGAACTGCCTTATGCACAGGACCTGGTTCGCTTTATCCGTGAACATTCAGGTGAGCATTTTCACATTGAAGTGGCGGCCTATCCTGAAATGCATCCGCAGGCAGAAAGTTTTGACGCGGACATCCAGCGCTTTGTCGAGAAAGTGAATGCTGGTGCCAATGCGGGTATCACCCAATTCTTCTTTAATCCAGATGCATATTTCTACTTCATTGAACGAATTGCCAAGGCAGGTGTGGATGTACCCGTTGCGCCAGGCATCATGCCAATTACCAACGCAAGCAACCTGATCCGCTTTGCCGATGGCACAGGTGCGGAAATCCCACGCTGGATTCGCAAGCAACTTGCCGCCTATGGTGATGACAGTGAAAGTATCAAGGCATTTGGTCATGAAGTGATTGTGAAACTTTGTGAACGTTTAATTGCGGGTGGTGCGCCAACACTACATTTCTATTCGATGAACCAAACCGAACCAACTCGACAACTCGTTGTTGATCTTGGCTTAAACTAATTTGCATGAGCATTCCCCAGACATGAACCGTTTTTACATCGAAGCCGAATTAAACACTGGCAATACCATTGAATTGACGGAATCGGTGTTTCATCATTGGGTGCGTGTGCTCCGTGCAAAAGAGCAGGAACAGGCCATCTTCTTCAATGGAAAAGGTGGTGAATATCGCGTGACGCTCACTGAAATCAACAAGAAAAATGCGTTTGTGTCAGTTGATCATTTTGAGCCAGCTGATCGGACACCCCCCTTTAAAGTGGTTTTAGGCCAGGTGATGAGCAAGGGGGATCGCATGGATTATGCGATTCAGAAAGCCACTGAACTTGGTGTGACCACTATTCAACTGTTGACCAGCGAACGTTGCGAAATGCGCCTGAAATATGACCGTGATCAAAAGAAGATTGATCATTGGCAGTCTGTGGCGATTGCAGCATGTGAACAATGTGGCATGAACATTGTTCCAGAAATCCTCGCTCCCATTGCCTTGACAGACTGGGTCAGCTCGGAACTGCCACAGGCCCGTTTCGTTTTGGCACCGAATAAAGACCAGAACAATGTATTGCAAAATAGTGAACCTGATTTAGCGCTACTGATTGGTCCAGAAGGCGGTTTGAGTGAAGCAGAAATTGAAACTGCAAACCATAACCATTTTCAAAGCTGGTGCATTGGAGACCGTGTTTTAAGGACTGAAACCGCTCCAGTTGTCGCCTTATCCATTTTAAATTATCACTTTTCAGCCAAATAATGGTTTTGGATTGCTTTCCAATGGCTTTAGCGGTAATTTAAAATAAAACACGATGATGTTGATATACAGCAACGTCTGTAGGCCCAACACAGATAAAAATGAAAAGGATTATTCTTTATATGTCAGGGGTTCAAGAAAAAAAATTTCCGCAATTTATTTATACGGATCAGATCAACTATCCTAACCACGTACGCCTATTCGTTTTAAGTGTATTTTTTATTGCGCTTCTGGATTATCTGTTATTTGCTTCTTTCTATTCCTTTAGTGCGAATATCTTTACCACATGGATGACCCTTACCCTTACGCTATTACTCAGTTTTTACGCAATCTGCCACTTTTCATTAAGATATTACTCATCAAGTCGCTTTGCTGGAAAAACCAACATTACCTTTCAGGTGATCTGCTTTTTCACGGGATTATTGCTGGGGATCAGCACCATTGTGATCAATTACCTATTGATTAAGGATGTCCCGAATCTTTCTGCATCACACATCCTGACCTTGACGGCCCTGCTGCTCACCTCTTCACATATTATTGCGCTGACTTTTTTAACCCAGCATATCCGTTACTTCTTCCTGTTCTTCATTCCAAGCATCAGCCCCTTGGTGATTTCCCAGATTATAAATAGAGATCAAGAACATACCCTATTTTACATTGCCTATTACCTGTCTTTTTTTGCAACCCTACTGTGTGCACAGGCCACCTTTAAAATTCACCAGCGCCTGTCACAGGTTCTGGACAAGAACAAGCAACTGATTGATGTGGCGGAACAACACAATCAGTGGACAGAGGAACTCTGCCAACAATTGCAGCGTGAAGTCAACAAATCCAAGGACATAGAAGCACAACTACAGTTCAATAATCATTTACTCGAACAAAAGGTTCGTGAACGTACTTTCGATCTTACCCAGATGAATGAGAGTCTGGAGGAACACCGCCAGAACCTGGCTTTTGCCCATGAAACTGCGGGTATTCGCCCCTGGGAATGGAATCTGGAAACCCATATGGTTGGTGTCACCAATGCCCATAGTCAGGCGGTTACACGCAAGTCTGAAAACCACTACACCCTGCTGCATAAAATCGTACACCCAGATGATGTGGATCGGGTTAAAAATACCCTGTATAGCCATTTGTGCGGACAAACACAACGCTATGAGGAAACTTTCCGCATCAAACGCCATAATGGTGAATGGGCATGGATTCATGATGTTGGACAGGTCATTCTAAGAAATCCCAAAGATGGAACGCCGTTGCGCATGGTGGGCATACACCGTGACATTAATCAGGAGAAAAAGCATCAGGAACGTTTGAAACTGGCTGCCAGCGTTTTTGAACAGGCCTCTGAAGGCATTTTTATTCTGGATGAAAATTTCTGCTATATCGAGGTCAACCCAAAATACGAACAACTGACTGGACTTGATAAGCAAATTATTCTAAACAAAGAACTTTTTGAAATTACCAAACAAAATAAACAGCATCACCATAATTTCCACCTCTCAATTCTGGACACCCTCTATGAAGAACAGGAATATGAAGGTGAATTTCAGGAAACCTATCTTTCTGAAAAGTCCTGCTTTTTATGGATGCATATTAATGCAGTAAAAGATGAAGCGGATCGGGTCATTAACTATATCGGCATTGTGTCTGACCAGACTGAACGTAAACATCAGGAACAGCGTCTTTCCTATCTCACCAACTACGACACCCTGACGGATTTACCAAATCGTTTCTATTACCACCAGCAATTGCATCAATATCTGGTCAATGAAGCATCTATCCAGCATCTTGCGGTAATTCGATTGAATATCGACAGATTCCGTGCCTTGAATGAACTACTAAGCAATCAGGCAGGCAATGAGCTGCTTAAACAGGCTGCACAACGTTTACGGATTAGTAATATTGACGCACTTCTGGTAGCACATTTAAGCGCGGATGATTTCGCCATTATTTACGAGATGTCACCACTCCATCCACAGATACATCAACTGTGCAACAATATCGTTGAGGCATTTAGCAAGCCATTCTATATTGCGGAACAGGAATATGTGGTCAGCATCTCTATCGGAGTCGCCATTTACCCAGAGCATGGCCGTCAGGTTGACAACCTCAACACTCATGCCGAACAGGCACTGACGGAAGCCAAACGTTTGGGCGGCAACACCATTCGTTATTATTCGAGTGAACGCACCAACTTTGTGGCGAGACACACTGACCTGGAACTCGATCTAAGAAAAGCGATTCAGAACAATGAGCTGGTTGTTTATTATCAACCCAAGATTACCGCCACGAATTGCCAGATTAATGGCTTTGAAGCCCTGATTCGTTGGAAACACCCAACCAAGGGCCTGATCATGCCAAATATCTTTATTCCTTTGGCGGAAAGCACCAGCCTTATTTCAGATATCGGGCGCTTCGTCCTGTATGAGGCGGCAAAACAAATCCAGATTTGGCAAAAACTGGGGTTCTCCAACATTCATATCGCTGTAAACATTGTGGCACAGCAAATCCTGCGTGGTCAGTTGCTGCATGATATTGATGCGGTCCTGGACACCTATGCGATTTCAGGCAAAGATCTTGAGCTGGAAATTACTGAATCCGCTTTCCTGGAAAATACGGAAAGTGTCAAAACAGTTTTATGTGCACTCAAAGAACGCAATATTTCCATTGCACTGGATGATTTTGGAACTGGCTATTCCTCCCTCGCCTACCTCACCGAATATCCAATTGACATCTTAAAAATTGATCGGGCATTTATTTCAAAAATTGGTGATGCCAAGCAGGATGCGATTGTTAATGCCATGATTGCCATGGGCAAAACCATTGGCTTAAAAGTCGTGGCGGAAGGGGTTGAGACCGAACAACAGCGCAACTATTTGAAACGCCAAAACTGTGACATATTGCAGGGTTACCTGTTTGCCAAACCATTAACGGCAGCCCATGCAACCGAATATCTACAACAGCACACCCAGCTGTCAACCGCAAGATATTCCATTTAAAATGAATTTTGGGCTTTTTGAGCGTTGATTTTGTCATCATTATCAATTGTCAATAAGCCTCATCGTTCAGTGAAAATAAGCTTTTTTGACTGGGCTAAACCATGAACTAGTGCTATATTCTTGTGCACTTATCTTAATATCATAATCAGTCCTAGCTATGACTGGTTGTTGTATTGAAACAACTATCGAAACAATCGAGACTCAGATGGACGATCAATCTTTAAAACAAGCCGCTTTGTATTACCATGAATTTCCTACACCTGGAAAAATCAGTGTGACACCTAGCAAGCAGCTCGTTAACCAACGAGATTTAGCGCTTGCATATTCTCCTGGTGTCGCAGCTCCATGTCTGGAAATTGAACGTGACCCTTCTGCCGCCGCTAAATATACAGCCCGTGGCAATCTGGTCGCCGTCGTGAGTAATGGTACAGCCGTGCTTGGTTTAGGGAACATTGGTCCCCTTGCCTCCAAACCTGTAATGGAAGGTAAAGGTGTGCTGTTCAAGAAGTTCGCTGGTGTTGACGTATTCGATATTGAAATTGCTGAAAACGATCCAGACAAGATCGTGGATATCGTTGCCGCATTGGAACCAACGTTTGGTGGTATCAACCTGGAAGACATCAAGGCACCTGAATGTTTCTATATTGAGAAGAAACTTCGTGAACGCATGAAGATTCCTGTGTTCCATGATGATCAACATGGTACCAGTATCATTGTAGGCTCAGCATTGTTGAATGCCTTGCAGATCGTGAACAAGAAAATTGATGAAATCAAGATCGTGGCTTCTGGTGCTGGTGCTGCCGCCCTTTCCTGCCTCGACTTGCTTTGCGCTTTGGGCGTGAACAAGGCAAACATCGTTGTTGCGGATTCCCGTGGTCTTCTCACAACATCACGTGAGGGGCTGGACGAGTCTAAAAAACGCTATGTTCAGGACATTGCAGCAACCCAGTTGCATGAAGTCATGGCTGGCGCAGATATGTTCCTTGGTCTTTCAGCAGCGGGAATCTTAACCAAGGAAATGGTTAAGGAAATGGCTGAAAACCCAATTATCTTTGCATTGGCAAACCCAGACCCAGAGATTTTGCCTGAACATGCGCATGAAGTTCGTCCTGATGCAATTATGGCGACAGGTCGTTCAGACTACCCGAACCAGGTAAACAACGCACTGTGCTTCCCTTATATCTTCCGTGGTGCGCTGGATGTAGGCGCAACCACCATTAATGAAGACATGAAGATTGCCTGTGTACATGCGATTGCGCGTATGGCACACGTTGAGGCGGATGCAGCAACCTATGGTGAAAAATCTGCATCATTTGGTCGTGACTACCTCATCCCTCGCCCACTAGACCAGCGCCTGATTCTGGAAATTGCACCAGCAGTGGCGAAAGCGGCAATGGACTCAGGAGTGGCAACACGTCCAATCGAGGATTTCTCTGCTTACCGTCAAAGACTGTCTGAGTTCGTATACAACTCTGCATTCCTGATGAAGCCGATTTTCTCTCAGGCAAAAACTGATCCTAAACGTATTGCGTATGCTGAAGGCGAAGACCAGCGCGTATTACGTGCAATCCAGATTGTGGTTGATGAGGGCTTGGCTAAACCAATCCTTATAGGTCGTACCGCTGTTATTGAAGAAAATATCAAGAAACTTGGTTTACGTCTGCAAAATGGTGTAAACATCGAAATCGTTGATCAGGAAAAGAATTCCCTGTATGACGATTTCTGGAAAGATTATTACCAGACCATGCAGCGTAAAGGCGTGACTGTTGAATACGCGCAGCGCGAAGCACGTCGCCGTTCAACCTTGATTGCAGCATTATTGGTTAAGTTTGGCAAGGCTGATGGTATGCTTTGTGGCACCTACTCAAGTTACGACATCCATTTAGACTTTGTTAAAAATGTGATTGGCCTGAAAGAGGGTCGCAGCACATTCTTTACATTGAATGCATTGATGCTTGAAGACCGTAACCTGTTTATTGCCGATACCTACGTCAACACCAATCCAACTGCTGAGCAGCTTGCTGAAATGACCATTTTGGCGGCGGAAGAAGTTCGTCGTTTTGGTATTACACCACGTGTTGCCCTACTTTCACACTCAAGCTTCGGTAGCGATCAATTTGATCCGAGCGCACAAAAAATGCGTGAAGTTTACCGTTTGTTGACAGAGCAGGCGCCTGAACTTGAGGTTGAAGGTGAAATGCATGGTGATGCAGCTTTGGACGAAACAATTCGTCACTTTGCTTTCCCAAATTCCCGCTTCAAAGGCTCGGCAAACCTGTTGATTATGCCTAATCTTGATGCTGCGAATATTTCATTCAACTTATTGAAGGCAACTTCTGGTAACAATGTAACCATTGGTCCTATTTTACTAGGTGCAGCAAAACCAGTTCATATCCTGACTCCAACAACGACCACTCGCCGTTTGGTCAACATGACTGCGTTAACTGTTGCTGAAATCCAGCAAAGTCAAAACTAATCACAAAGCTAGGCTTTTCGAGAAAAGCTTTGCTTAACGCTTGAGAAAACCTCTATTCTGTTGCATGATTGGGTAGGGTCTATCGACATTTCACAGATACTTGCGACAGAGGACATTTTTTAGACGATACAAGGCATGGTTTATGAAATTTAGTCATTCTAAATGAGGAAACCATAACGCAGTAGCGGCAAAAAATGTCCCTGTCCCAAAGGGTTATGGCTAAAACCTCCTCAAACTTCGTTATGAAACTTGACAAGGGGATCTCCATTGCCTGCGTTTCATGCCTCGTTTGAGTCGTTTTAGCCTATAACGCAAGTATGGTTGAAATATTGATAGACCCTAGAATAGAGGTTTTTTCATGCAAGTTTATTTAGTAGGCGGTGCAGTTCGAGATCACTTACTCGGGCATCCCTATCACGAAAAAGATTATGTGGTGGTCGGAGCAACACCAGAACAACTCCTCGCCGAAGGTTATCAACCTGTTGGTAAAGATTTTCCTGTATTCCTACATCCAAAAACAAAAGAAGAATATGCACTTGCCCGCACAGAGCGCAAGTCTGGTGTGGGTTATCATGGTTTCCAGTTTTTTACCGATACAACGGTCAAGTTAGAAGAAGACCTGATTCGCCGTGATTTAACCATCAATGCCATGGCAATGGATGAAGATGGTACAGTCTACGACCCTTATGGCGGACAAAAGGACTTAAACCAGAAAATCCTTCGCCATGTTTCAAATGCTTTTACCGAAGACCCTTTGCGTGTGCTTCGGGTTGCCCGATTTGCCGCACGTTATGCCAATTACGGTTTTAAAATCGCAGATGAAACGCTGCAACTAATGAGTGAAATTGCGAAATCAGGTGAGCTTGATGCATTGACTCCTGAACGTGTCTGGAAAGAAACATCACGAGCCTTAATGGAGGATCATGCATATATCTATTTCCAGACACTACAGGATTGTGGGGCGTTAAAAGTTCTGTTCCCAGAAATTGATGCCTTATTTGGTGTACCACAGCGCCCTGAATACCATCCAGAAGTGGATTGTGGGGTTCATACCCTCATGGCCCTAAAACAGGCGTGTCAGTCCAATTATGCACTGGATGTACGCTTCGCTGTTCTGGTCCATGATTTGGGCAAGGCATTGACCCCTGTTGAAGAGCTGCCACGCCACATCATGCATGAGGAACGTGGTTTGCAGCCCGTAACCGAGGTGTGTGACCGCTTAAAGGTTCCCTCTCAGCTCAAGAGTCTGGCCCTGACCGTCTGTAAAGAGCATTTAAAGTGCCATCAGGCCAAGAGTTTAAAACCAGGTACTTTATGGCGTTTATTACAACGTTTGGATGTTCTACGGAAACCAGAAAAGGTTGAGGCATTTGTACAGGCATGTGAATGTGACGCAAAAGGCCGCCTGGGTCTGGAAGACCGTCCTTACCCACAGGCCCAATATATTCTGGATGCAATGCAAATTGTACGGAATATTCGGGCACAGGATTTACCTGAACACATCACAGGGCCTGAGATTGGTGAAATGCTGATTCAGTACCGAATTGAGGCATTGGCACAGTTCAAACAGCAACACGATGAGTTATAGTTTGGGTATGTAAAAAAGAACCAATAAAAAAACCCAGCCACAAGGCTGGGTTCTTTGAAAAGATACGAATTACTTCGCAGCTTCAGCCTGAGCAGCAGCAACTTCTTCTGCAAAGCTCATTTCAGCTTTCTTCTCAATACCTTCACCCACTTCGAAACGAACGAATTGAGCTACATTGGTACCAGTTGCCTTCAATACATCAGCAACTTTCTTGTCGTTGTCGATTACATACATTTGACGGTCAAGTGCAACTTCGTTCAAGTATTTGTCAACTGAACCACTTACCATTTTCTCAACGATGTTCGCTGGCTTACCAGATTCCAACGCTTTCGCTTCAGCAATTTCTTTCTCTTTCGCGATCAAGTCAGCTGGAACAGCTTCTGCATTTACAGCAACAGGGTTGAACGCAGCAACGTGCATTGCAATACCTTTACCAGTATCAGCATCACCTGTGTAAGATACAACCACACCGATTTTTAAACCGTGCTTGTAAACAGCCAAGTTTTCGCCTTCAACGATTTGAGCACGACGAACCTGGATGTTTTCACCGATTTTTTGAACAAGCGCAACACGAGCTTCTTCTACAGTCGCACCGTCTTCAAGCTTAAGTTCAGCAATTTTTGCAGCATCAGTTTCATTTGCAGCAAGCGCAGCAGCAGCAACCTTATCAGAGAAGTTTTTGAAGTTTTCGTCTTTTGCAACGAAGTCAGTCTGACAGTTAACTTCAACAAGAATTGCTTTGTTACCGTCTTGAATAATTGTGATCGCACCATCAGCAGCAATGTTACCTGCTTTTTTAGCAGCTTTTGCCTGACCTGATTTACGAAGGTTATCAATTGCAAGTTCGATGTCACCGCCTGCTTCTGTTAATGCTTTTTTGCATTCCATCATTGCAAGACCAGTACGGTCACGTAATTCTTTTACCATGCTCGCAGTAACTGCAGTCATGTTGTTCTCCTAAAATCGGTAGAAAATAAATCTGTTCAACAAAAACGGCCCAAAGAATCTCTGGGCCGTTTGCAATCTCGACGCTTTAATCTGCCACCATTACATGTCGCAAAAATGACAAGCTTGCGTCAAAACGCATTAAGCCTCAGAAGCGTCTTTAGCAGCGTCGTCGCCTTTCGCTTGTGCATTTGCTTGTGATTGAGCATATTCTTTACCAGCAAGAATCGCATCAGCCATAGCAGAAGCATATAAAGTTACTGCACGGATCGCATCGTCGTTACCAGGAATAACGTAGTCTACGTTGTCTGGGTTAGAGTTTGTATCAACGATACCGATTACAGGAATACCCAGGTTTTTCGCTTCTTTGATTGCAATCGCTTCGTGATCAACGTCGATTACAAATAATGCGTCAGGTAAACCACCCATGTTCTTAACGCCGCCTAAAGCACGTTCAAGCTTGTCCATCTCACGAGTACGCTCTAAAGCTTCACGTTTAGTAAGCTTGGCAAAAGTACCGTCTTGAGATTGAGTTTGAAGATCTTTTAAACGGTTGATAGATTGGCGAAGTGTTTTCCAGTTCGTCAACATACCACCTAACCAACGGTGATCCACATATGGTTGACCAGCGCGTTGAGCTTGTTCACGGATGATGTTAGAAGCAGCTCGTTTTGTACCAACGAATAATACTTTGTTCTTTTTGCTCGCAAGGTTGTTTACAAAGTTCAAGGCATCATTTAACGCAGGAACAGTGTGCTCAAGGTTGATGATATGAATTTTGTTACGCGCGCCAAAAATGTATTGACGCATTTTTGGGTTCCAGAAACGAGTTTGGTGACCAAAGTGTGCGCCTGCTTGAAGAAGGTCGCGCATGCTTACGTTGTAATCTGCCATTTTCTTTACCTTAAAGTTTGGGTTAGGCCTCCATATATCCGCATTCTCCACCTATTGCTAGGCACCCAGAGTAATGTGACGATATATGTGCGGATTTTTTACGACTATTGTTATCGGCTACTTTCGTAAATATATTCACGAAAAGCATTTGATAAAATAGGCGGCTATTTATACCATATACGCTTGCAAATTACCAAAAGTTTTTAGAGATCATGAATACAACTTATACAGCCCCTCGTCGATTAATCAAAACACCTGAAGAAATTGAAAAGATGCGTGTTGCAGGCAAATTGGCGGCTGAAGTTCTAGACATGATTAAGCCGCACATTAAAGCGGGTGTAAGCACTTTAGAACTCGACACCATCTGCCGCAATCATATTGAAAATGTACAGCAGGCCATTCCTGCCTGTGTGGGCTATGGTGCCGCGCCAGGCCGCCCTGCTTTCCAGCATTCTATCTGTACTTCTGTCAACCATGTGGTTTGTCACGGTATCCCATCTGAAAATAAAATCCTAAAAAATGGCGATATCCTGAATATTGATGTCACGGTGATTAAAGATGGTTACCACGGCGACACCAATATGATGTACATCGTGGGTGGTGAAACCTCTATTCTTGCAAACCGTTTGTGTCAGGTGGCTCAGGAAGCCATGTACCGTGGTATGGCAACGGTTAAGGATGGTTCCTATCTGGGTGATGTTGGATATGCCATCCAGCAGTATGTGGAATCGCAACGTTTCAGTGTGGTGCGTGAATATTGTGGTCATGGTATTGGCAAGGTGTTCCATGATGAGCCACAGGTTCTGCATTATGGCCAGAAAGGCACAGGCATGATTCTGGAAGCTGGAATGACCTTTACCATTGAGCCAATGGTCAACGCTGGTGTTTGGCAAACCAAGCTGTTAGGTGATAAATGGACAGTGGTGACTAAAGACCATAAGTTGTCTGCTCAGTATGAACATACGATTCTCGTCACCAAAACAGGAATTGAAGTGTTAACAGCACGTCCTGAAGAAGACTTATCACGATTTATGTAATTTAGCTGAGTTCGACTTAAATATTTGTCTAACTTATTGAAAGAATATCTTGGAGGAGTCTTGCCGAGTCTTCATCCAATTTCGGCACATGTCTTCGACGACCTACTTTTGTTTCGTCATGAGGAGCGAAGCTCCGCAAGGGCAACCACCTTGCGCAGCTTCGCTGCTCACCGCAAAACTCGTTGACTACCATCAGCCAGTTTAATAAATCGCAGAAACAGCACTTTATTAGTGAAGTCCTGTCTCGAACAATTGCGGATGACGTTTCCGATTATCATATTATTGCCGAACTAAGATTAGTACATTCTTTTCATTTCCCAGAATCAAATCATCAACAGAAAATAATCCAGCAGGCTATCTTGTCTTTCTGCCCAATTCATTCTTAAAAGCTCAATAACCGAACCATCAACAATAAATAAAAATATCGCTGCATCCTCAACCGTCACAGTGTTTTTCATCTTTAACAGTAAAGACCGAATTTGTCTGACTAGCCATTTTCTATATCCGACAGCAATTCGATAGGCCTTGGGATATAACTTTTCAAGCTCAAAAATAGCCTTAAACAACAAATGATATGGGCCATTTAAATCGACATGGAGCAGATAAATTTTCCTCAATTGGTCAACTACATTTGAATGATGGCAACAGGTTCTGATTCTCCTGATTTTTTCTTTTAGCGTATCTTTTTGAAAAACAAGGCACAGCTCTATAAGTTTTTCTTTGGACTGAAAATAACGATAAAATGTTGCCTTCGCTACATTGGTTTCACTAATAATCCGATCCACACCCACCTGCTGAAATCCATACAAGTTAAAAAGATTTCTTGAGTAATCAAGCACTGATAATGCCCTTGAGGAAATTTGTAAATTTGGCATAAATACACCACTGAACATAAGTTTTTTTGTTGTATATGCATGAGATCAAAACACTAATGTCTTTTCAGGAACGTAAAAAATAGACAAGACTGTGCCTTAGCCATCTCACATGCTTTATTGTCGATATGATTTTTTTAGTCGGTCTGATCTAAAGTTCGCAGAACCTATAGACGATCAAACAGCATTAAAAGTCTGCTGGAATGTATGGGAATAAAGGCTTTGGCAATGATTGCCAGTGAAAAAGCAGAAATAGTACGCATAGTAAACTCCTAGATGAAATAGAAGTCCTACCAAATCACTGCTAAATGATGGTGGCAGAACGAAAAAGGGTTAGCAGACCAGTCATCTAGGAACTGGCACGCACAAGGCGTCCCTCTTCCGTCCTACCGCTACGAAAGGGGACGAACGAGTTCATCACCAAAAAATTACTTTTTTGATGTTCTAGATGACAAAAACGGTCTGCTAAAACCGACTGGCAATGAGCCAGCAAGCAAAGCATAGTCCGCAAGGTTTAGTGTGTCAATATTCTGTAGAAATAGCTGATCAAACAGTGTTAAAGCGCTATTGGAATGATAGAAAGTCTTTGTAATAGCCAACCTGTGTTCAGCTTAAATATTTCTTTAAATTATTGAAAAAATTCTTGGCGGAATCTTACCAAGTTCTCATCCAATTTCAGGATATGTCTTCGACGACCTACTTTTGTTTTGGCAAAAGTAGGCAAAACCATTGTCATCCGCAAAACTCGTTGACTACCATCAGCCACTTTAATAAATCGCAGAAACAGCACTTATTAATGAGGTCCTGTCTCGAACAATTGCGGATGACGTTTCCGAGTATCATATTTTATCCAGGACTCAGATTATTAAATATGGTGGCAGAACGAAAGAGGGTTAGCAGACTGATACCCAAGGATCAGCACACCCGAAAGTGTCCCTCTTCCATCCTACCGCAGCAAGATGCAAACGTAAGGATGAGCAGATCAGTTGTCTAGGAACTGATACAAATAAGGGGTCATCCTGTTATTTAAATTTTATTTATCAATTTATCCAAACTCAACAAAAATTTTCATAAGCATAACAATTATAAATTTTAACTAAACAAACCTTTTAGTAAAAAACGTTATTTTTGTCTGGATAAAAAGTTTCTATAAATCGGACATGGAGTCCTCACCATGAAAAAGCATGTGCTTTACATTGCTATGGGTTTAGCTACCACCTTACCTACCCTCAGTTTTGCGGATTCACCGTATTTCAGTTTAAAAGATGGAGATGGATTCAAACGTTTTTCCGTTTCAGCAGGCTGGCTGCATGCTATGCCGCAGGGATCGGCAAACCCAGTCAATATCAATACCAGTGTGGCTGAGGGAACCTCATCTAAAGTGGGTTCAGTCTCCAAACAGGCCGTATTGAATGCAGCGGATCGTGATTCCAATGTACTCTTGTATGAAGCCATCAAGATACTTCCAACCGACACCTTGCCTGCACTCCTAACAGGAACAGCAACGGTCAATGGACTGTCCAACTGGCAAAGTCAGGGAACAGGACTAGAAGCGGATGATGTTGATACTGTCGGAATTATGGCGAATTATCATTTTACCGATAACCTTTCTTTAGAAGTAAAAGCAGGTATTCCCCCTAAAGTAGACATTAAAGGTAAAGGCGACATTTATGCGCCATTGAGGGGTAAAGCAGATACTTCTTTAGGTGGAATTGATCTAAAGCAGGACATTCATATTACTGACCTGACTCAGGGAGATAAGGCCGCCTCTGCCCGTGCCTGGTTGCCCGCAGTCGAACTGCATTATCAGTTTGGCAAATCTGGGGTAAATAAATTCCGCCCTTATGTAGGTGCTGGTGTGATGTATGCCTACTTTAATGACTTAAAAATGAATTCTGGCATTGAGGCAGACCTTATTGCGGCAGGCCACATGATCCAGAATATCCATGATGGTCAGGCAGGTGCCGCTTTGGATGGTAAAACCTCCTCTGCCGATCCAGCGGTTAAGCTCAAGGCAACCGACACTTTTGCACCGATTGTCACAGTTGGCGCAACCTATGACTTTAAACCGAACTGGTTTGCTGTAGGCTCAGTCTCTTATTCTAAAATGAATAATGAGGCGCAAATTTACGTGACTGACCGCAACACGGGTAAAGAGTTAATCCGCGCCAATACAAAAATTGATATTGACCCACTCATCACCTATGTGGGTGTGGGCTATCGTTTCTAAATCCAACATGATATTTAAAAGCAGCTTCGGCTGCTTTTTTCACTGTTCTGCTTAGCGCCATCTTTTAACTCAAAATGCATGAAAACCATGCACCAATTGCAATCAATTTGCCCCTTACCCTCTAGCATGATTTTAAATAATGCATATACATTTCATTGATGGATCATGATTAAAACTCAATCAATAAAAATAATTCATCAATTAAATATTTATAAATAACAGCTTATATTTTTCACTTGGTTAAATATATGTTTTGGCACGACACTTGCTTTATATCCAGCATGCTGAATCAAAGATGATTCACAAAGAATTTGTTGACGGTCAATGAAGCCCGTTCTGTTCGGATTGCTGATGTCAAAGACATCGCAAAAATAAATGACGTTCAGTTCAGGAGAAGGCCATGTCTTCAAAAATGAATTTAGATGCGAAAAAAGCGACTGAAATAAAACTATTCAGCTTTTCCACTCCTGCCATGCGTGCCTTTCATATGACATGGCTTGCATTCTTCGTTTGTTTCTTTGCATGGTTTGCATGCGCACCGTTGATGCCAGTCATCTCTGGGGAATTTCACTTAACCAAGGAACAAATTGCAAATATCAATATTGCGGCAGTGGCCATTACCATTATTGTCCGCCTAATTGTTGGACCATTGTGCGACAAGTTTGGACCACGTAAAACCTATACCGCACTTTTACTGATCGGCAGTATTCCTGTATTTGGTGTGGCTGCGGCCAACACCTATGAGTCTTTCCTATTCTTCCGCCTGTTAATTGGTGCGATTGGCGCAAGTTTCGTCATTACCCAATACCATACCAGCGTGATGTTTGCACCAAACGTGGTGGGAACCGCCAATGCCGCTTCGGCTGGCTGGGGCAATGCAGGTGGTGGTGCCACTCAAGCCATCATGCCACTTCTTCTGGGTGCGCTGGTAATGTTTGGTGTTGAACAGGCTATGGGCTGGAGAATTGCCCTGCTTGTACCTGGCATCATGATGGTGATTGTTGGTGTACTCTACTGGAAACTGACTCAGGATTGTCCACAAGGTGATTTCAAGGAACTACGTGAAAATGGTGTAAATGTTGGTAGCGGTAAAAAAGGTGGCACAGCCATCCTGCTACAAGCTGCAAGCAACTACCGTGTCTGGATTTTATTCATCTCCTATGCTGCATGCTTCGGTATTGAAATCTTCATCCATAATGTTGCCGCAATGTACTATGTTGACCATTTCAATATGGGACTCAAGGAAGCAGGTTTAACTGCGGGTATCTTTGGTTTGCTTGCCCTGTTCGCCCGTGCTTTAGGCGGCATCATCTCTGACAAGGTTGCATTGGCTAAAGGTCTGGATGGTCGTACCAAAATCCTGTTTATCCTGATTCTATGTGAAGGCCTGTTCCTGATCCTGTTCTCACAAATGAATACGGTTGGCCTTGCCATTCTCAGCATGACCATCTTTGCCCTGTTTACCCACATGGCATGTGGCGCAACCTATGCACTGGTTCCATTTATCGACCGTGATGCACTGGGTGGCGTTGCAGGTATTATCGGTGCAGGTGGTAACGTTGGCGCAGTTGCGGCAGGTTTCCTACTTAAAGGTTTACTGGATATCCAAACCTGCCTGATGGTGTTAGGCACACTGGTCATGGTATCTGCCTTTGGTGTCATCCTCATTCGCTTCTCAGCGGAACACAAAACTAAAGAAAAACAATTGTTTGAACAAGCAGTTCTTGAACGCAACTCTATTGCCTAAACATCCTGTCCCTGTGTGAGGCTTTCCCCTCACACATTTAAAAATCAAATTTATCTTTCTTAGGGGTCTCAATATGAAATTGAATCTTCTTGGCTTTGCCATGCTCAGCATTTTTAGCAGTACAACCTTTGCAGCAGCACCAACCATTTATGGTGAGATTGATGCCAGTGTTGACTATCTACCAGAAAAAAATGCGACCAAGGCCAACAAGAATGTTTGGGAAATTAGCTCAAACAGCTCATTTATTGGTGTTAAGGGCGATGAAAAACTCACAGACCGCTTAAGTGCCGTTTATGCCATCGAATGGGGTTTCAGCGCGGATGGCGACAGCTCAGACTGGTCACAGCGTAACCGTTTTGTCGGTTTGAAGGATGCCCAGTTGGGTACAGTAAAAATTGGTGTGCATGACACTCCAGTTAAACAGTTGTCAAGTGTTGTTGACACCTTTAACAACTATGTTGCCAACAAGGCCGACATTGGTGGAATCTTTGCGGGCGAAACCCGTGTCAGCAATGCGGTAGTTTATGAGTCTCCAGCGGTCAAGGTGCCTGCCCTGAATGGTGCAGTCAAGGTGAACGCATTGCTGGCAACAGGTGAGGCAACGGGCGTTTCTGGAACCGCTGGCAATGCCAAGGTTGAGGGGCGTGGTCTGGGCGATGCATGGTCAGCTTCGGCAAGCTTTGAAAGCCCACTGTTAGTTGCGGGTATTGGCTATGACAGCGCGATTCCAAGCACATTCCTTGGCCGTGGCTTTTTAAATGCCTCTGACAAGGCGATTTCATCAACGGCTGCCCCAGCGATATTTGCCGCGGCAAACACCATCCGTGCCATTGGCCGTGTCAACCCAGTGAATGGTTTAGCCCTGAAAGCACTGTTCCAAAGTTCTGAGGTGGAAAATGTGGCTGGCAATACCGCAAGCGCAGACAAGATTGATGATGCCAAGGGCTGGTTGCTTGGTGCGGAATACACCATTCCACAGGCAAAGAACTGGACAGTGAAAGGTCAGTACAGCCAGAACACTACCAGCTTTAAGGACACCACGGCTGACTTTGAGGCCAAACAGATCATTGGTGGCGTGGACTATGCATTTAACAAGCAGGTGAAAACTTATGGTTATGCAGGTTACCTAACGCTTGAGCAGGCCAGTAAAAAGGATAAACAGCCTGTTGCTGGTTTAGGTCTGGAATTTAAGTTTTAGATGAATAAACGAGGCCTTTAGATTCAACAGGGCAATTTAGGTTGCCCCGTTGCCACATAATAACCATCCTAACAATTATTCCCCTAAAGAATCGAAATAATAGTCCAAGTCATTTAGAATACTTTTCACCTATTTCCCAGATTAAAAAACAACAATGCCAAATCAGCAATTTTCCAAGCAACTCATTTATATGCTTATCGGGAGTGCCATTATACTTGCGCTTTCCCTCGGCGTTCGTCATGGCTTTGGGCTTTATCTGGTTCCGATAAGTGACTCTTTTGGCTGGGGTCATCATATTTTTAGCTTAGCGATTGCTATGCAAAACCTGATCTGGGGCGCAGCCCAACCATTTACAGGTGCAATTGCGGATAAATACGGCACCAAAAAAGTGGTGATTGCTGGCGGCGTGCTTTATAGCATTGGCTTGGTCCTGATGGCATTCAGCTCTACAAGTCTGTTGCTAAACCTAAGTATGGGATTGATTATTGGTTTAGCACTTTCCGCGACCTCATTTACCGTTTTACTGTCCGCTGTTGGCCGTGCCGCCCCACCAGAAAAACGCAGCATGGTCATGGGGATCGCCAGTGCTGCTGGTTCATTTGGGCAGTTCATTATGCTGCCCTCAACCTTGCTGCTACTCAAAAATATTGGATGGTCATCTGCATTGCTGGTCAGCGCCTTTGCGGTTGCATTTATCATTCCACTTGCCTGGTTGCTCAAGACACCAAGTTCCACAGCACCCAAAGCACTTGATCAGCAAAACCTGACATTCAAGCAGGTTTTGACAATTGCGAAAAACCACAAACCTTTTTGGTGGCTGTCCCTTGGGTTTTTAGTCTGCGGATTTCAGGTGGTATTTTTAGGTGTGCATCTTCCAGGCTACTTGATTGATCATGGCTTTGATGCCACCACAGGAACCGTATTTTTAGCACTTGTTGGCTTATTTAATATTGTCGGAACCTATGGCGCGGGGTGGCTGGGTGATCGCTTTTCCAAACCAAGACTACTGATGCTGCTTTATGGCTTACGTGGTATCGCCATTATTGCCTTTCTGCTGTTACCACTCAGTATTTTCACGGTTTACAGTTTTGGCATTATCATGGGACTGCTCTGGCTCTCAACCGTACCGCTAACCAACGGTATTGTTGCCAATATGTTTGGGGTAAAATATCTATCCATGCTCAGTGGCATTGTGTTTTTTACCCATCAAATTGGTTCATTCTTCGGTGGATGGCTGGGTGGCGTAAACCATGACTTGGCGGGTAACTACAATATGATTTGGCTGGCTTGCCTGCTCTTGAGTGTCTTTGGAGTGCTTATTCATCTTTTCGTCAATGAAGAGGCTGTGATTCATGACTAGTGTTGCACGGAACCTTAAAATCGCACTCATCCTCTGCATGATTGGCTTAATGAGTGCCTCAATCCTCATCTGGTTTCAAACACCTGATTTATTTGAGTACTTTAATCAGGCATTTTGCGCTCATTAAAAATTTAAAAATGTGTTTCAGTGATTCACATTTGTCATTTAATCATCAAGAAACTGTCATCAAACCATCAAATTTTACTGTTTTAATAAAAAATAAAAAGCCTATAAACAATCAAAAAGCTTGCTGAGTGACCTTGATCAGCAAGCTTTTTTTATTGCTCAAACAAAAGGGCTGCCCTTAAGCAGCCCTTTTTCATTAAATATAATCAATTATTTATTGTCGTTTAGGCAATGGAATATATTGCGACTGGGCATTTTGCTGCACTTTACGCTCGCCTACTTTGACCTGCAAGGTTTGCTGCTTGCCATCACGTTCAACCACCACATCAATCACACTTGCAGGGGCTTGCAAGGCCACATAATTGATCAGGTGTGACGCTGAGCCAATTTGCTCATTATTGACCTGAATGATTTTATCGCCACGCTTCACTCCCGCAGCATCGGCTGGACCGTCACGCAATACATCCGCCACAATGACACCAACTGGTTTTGAGGCCAGTACATCTTCATCCAGCGTATTTGGAATCAGGCTAATGCCCAACCAGCCACGTACAACACGGCCATCTTTTAAAATCGAGTTGAGGACTTGCTGGCAAACCTGTGCAGGAATCGCAAAACCAATTCCCAGTGAACCGCCAGACTGCGAGAAGATTGCAGTATTCACACCAATCAGGTTACCCGCAACATCAATCAATGCACCACCAGAGTTACCTGGGTTGATTGCAGCATCAGTCTGAATAAAGTCTTCATAGGTATTGATGCCTAGATCTGAACGGCCTGTGGCGGAAATAATCCCCTGCGTGACAGTCTGGCCCACACCAAATGGATTACCAATCGCCAGCACAACATCCCCAACTTCATTACCACTGAGTTTAAATGGTAGAACTGGGAGCTTGTCCAATTCAATCTTAATGACAGCTAAATCGGTATCAGGGTCAGTTCCGATCACCTTAGCTTCAGCACGGCGACCATCATGCAACGCCACCACAATATGTTCAGCCTGAGCAATCACATGGTTGTTTGTTAAAATATAACCATCCGCACGGACAATAACCCCCGAACCCAGACTATTTTCATTTTGAGGCTGCTGAGGAATTTGGTTGCCAAAAAACTCACGGAACACAGGATCATTCAACAATGGATGATTCATCTGCTTCACTTTCTGCGTGGTAAAGATATTTACCACCGCTGGCGCTGCAACCTTTACCGCAGCACTATAGGAAACCACGCCACCCGTTCGGGTTGTATCAATCAGTGGCTCCACTTTTTCAGCAGGCATTTTAACGCCATCAGCGGCGACTGTTGGCTTCGGCTGATGCAATTTCTGCCAGGTTAGAAAACTAATGATAACAAGAATGAGTAATACCCAAGGTAACCATGTAAATGCACGGCGCACGTTTATTATCCTCTAGGCGAACAATGTAGTTAATGTATTGAAGAACAGGAAGTTTCCACTATTGTAAAGTAAATTGCTTAAAATCAATGCAAAAGTTAAAAAAGTTTTGTCTAGCTTTAGTTACATTCAAAAATATGTTTTTATTGACACTTCTATAAAAATGTAAGGCATTTGAGGAATCACATGGCAAATTTGCATGACATTGTGCAGTGGTGTAATCAGACATTAAAGGCAAATGAGTTTAAGGACTATGCACCGAATGGGCTACAAATTGAGGGCAAACCTGAAGTCAACAAGATTGTCTGTGCTGTAACAGCCTCTGAAGATGCCATTGATGCGGCAATTGCTCAACAGGCGGATGCCTTGCTGGTTCATCATGGCTATTTCTGGAAAGGTGAACCCTACCCAATCACAGGGATGCGTGGCAATCGCATTAAAAAACTCATTCAAAACAACATTTCACTGATCGCCTATCACCTACCCTTGGATGCCCATCCTGTGCTGGGAAATAATGTAGCCATTGCGGAGTTAATTGGCCTACAAGATTTGGAAGCGCTGGACCCAACCGAAAAACATCCCATTGGCAATATTGGCTATCTGGATCAAGCACTGAGTCCTGAACAATTTAAGGAAAAATTACAGGCTATCTCTGACTTTAATGTCATTCATTTACCAAGTGAAAAAACATTTATCCAAAAAGTTGGCTTTTGTACTGGCGGAGCACAGGACTTTATTGGCAAGGCTGCTGAGCAAAACTGTGATGCCTATATTTCGGGTGAGGTCAGCGAACGAACCTTTTATGAGGCAAAAGAGCTTGGCGTTCATTATTTTGCCTGTGGGCATCATGCAACAGAACGCTATGGTGTACAGCGTTTGGCTCAGGCAATTGCCAAGCAGTTTTCCATAGATGCCGAATATTTTGAATTAAACAATCCAATCTAAGCCGATTAAAACTTTGATTAAATTAAAAAATCCTTTACATATCACAACTTCATACACGTTACGTAATGTTTAATTCACAGCAGAAATAAGTCACATAATACTGTCAGCAAAAATTGACTTATCTCTAGCTGTAAGCAGTTTAAATAACCTGTTCAATTCCCTATCACATACGATAAATATAAAATTTCTAACTCATTTTTAATCTTAAAAGCAAATTAAAAAAATATTGATTATCATTTGCATTTAAGTGAATAATAAGCGTGCTTAATTTCATTTCGATAAAACCCGTTTGATTAAAAAAGGAATCAAATACATGGCTTATTCTTTACCAGCACTTCCTTATGCTTACGATGCACTTGAACCCAATATTGATGCTAAAACCATGGAAATTCACCATAGTAAGCACCATCAAACCTATATCAATAACATTAATGGTGCAATTGAAGGCACGGAATGGGAAAACCTTTCAGTGGAAGAGTTGGTTGCCAAAGTCAATGAAGTCCCTGCTGAGCTTAAAAACATGGTGATGAACAATGGTGGAGGACACGCCAATCATTCCCTGTTTTGGACAGTCATGAGTCCACAAGGTGGAGGGCAGCCAACTGGAGCGGTTGCAGAAGCCATTGATCAACAACTAGGTGGTTTTGATGCCTTTAAAGATGCGTTTACCAAGGCAGCTATCAGCCGTTTCGGCAGTGGTTGGGCATGGCTCAGTGTGACACCTGAACATAGACTGGTTGTGGAAAGTAGCGCAAATCAGGACTCTCCCCTTATGCATGGCAATACACCTATTCTAGGTCTGGATGTATGGGAACATGCCTATTACCTGAAATATCAAAACCGCCGTCCTGAATACATCGCTGCATTTTATAATGTGGTGGACTGGGATGAAGTGAACCGCCGTTATGATGCTGCGCTGCAAACAAAAGCACAGTGATTCTGAGATAGATTGAAATGGATCATCATTCCCATTAGCAGGGGCTGGCTAGGGTCTTTTGCAACGTTGCTATAATCTGCTAAAGACTCTAGCCCCATGTTGTATCACATATGTCTCATATAGAAATTTTTTGCATATTTTGTGTATTAAAAGACTGCCCTATTGTCTATAGAATCATTTACAATAAAGGCACTTAGTAAAACCCAGCAATTTGCAAGGAATGAAACATGACAACCATTACTTTACCTGCACTTCCATATGGCTATGATGATTTAGCGCCGCACATTACCCGCGAAACTTTAGAATACCATCACGACAAACACCACAATACTTATGTTGTTAACCTTAACAACCTCATTAAGGGTACTGACCTTGAAGGCAAAACTTTAGAGGAAATCATCCAGGCTTCTGCTGGCGATGCTTCTAAAGCAGGTATCTTTAACAATGCTGCACAGGTATGGAACCACACATTCTACTGGAACAGCATGAAACCAAATGGTGGTGGCAAACCTACTGGCGCAATCGCAGCTAAAATCGAAGAAGCTTTTGGTAGCTACGAAAAATTTGCAGAAGAATTTACTGCTGCTGCAACAACTCAGTTCGGTTCAGGTTGGGCTTGGTTGGTTGCTGATGAAATCAATGGTAAATTATCCATTACCAAAACTTCAAATGCAGACACCCCGCTTGCTCACGGTCAAATTGCGGTATTAACCATTGACGTTTGGGAACATGCCTACTACATCGACTTCCGTAACCTACGTCCAAAATACATTGCAACTTTCCTGGAAAGCCTAGTGAACTGGGACTACGCAAATGCAAAACTTGCAGGTCAACCAGCAGGTGTTGAGAAATAATTTTTATTTCGCCCCTAAAAACTGTCTACTTTAGGCAGTTTTTTTATGCCTAAAATCTGAAAAGAATATTTATCAAGCAAACAATTCATTTTATTTACTATTCTTGTTGACGCATGCGTTTTTCATGCCTAAAATGCGCATCAGATTCTCCAATAGCTCAGTCGGTAGAGCGACGGACTGTTAATCCGCAGGTCCCTGGTTCGAGCCCAGGTTGGAGAGCCAATCTACTAATCTCCCATAGCTCAGTCGGTAGAGCGACGGACTGTTAATCCGCAGGTCCCTGGTTCGAGCCCAGGTGGGAGAGCCAAGATTCTAAAAAGCCCATATCATTGATATGGGCTTTTTTTATGATCAAAGTTTTAATTAATTATCATCTGTGCTGTAACACTATTTATTTTTTATGTTGCATCACGTTTATATTTTAAACCCTTTGCCCTTTTCGACCCTATAATAAAAAACCATTGTCATGTTAAGGAAAACCATAATGAAAAAACTACTTCTCAGTTTATTATTCTTATGCAGTCCAGTCATGGCTGCGCAAACAATCTGGTATGCAGGCTCGACTTATAAAGGTACTGTGACCGTTCCTATCGAAAACGGGCCAAATGTGGTCTGGAAATGTAATGGCAAAGTTTGCAGCATGTCTGGACCTTGGGGCAATGACTTGTCTCTGGACTCCTGCCAAAGCCTGGTTCTACGTATTGGCAAGATTAGCTATTATAAAAATTCAGCGGGAGCAACCTGGCAAGCAAGTTCTTCCCAATTAGCCCAATGCAACCAGGTTGCACGTTAATATAAATATTTTAGGCACTTAACAGTTTATTATTTATACTGATTTTACTTGACTATAAACGTCTTGCCACCTAAAATTCGTTCCAGATTCTCCCATAGCTCAGTCGGTAGAGCGACGGACTGTTAATCCGCAGGTCCCTGGTTCGAGCCCAGGTGGGAGAGCCAGAATTCAAAAAGCCCGCAGCATAAAAGCGGGCTTTTTTATAAGTATAAAGCCAATAAATACGCCATTAGAAAAAAGTTATGTGGATTAAAACCGATAAAGAATCAAATCTAAAATCTCTCCGAGAATTCAAACGAGACATGATTGTTTTGGGCCTGATTTTGTTGATTGGGTTTATTTTCGTTAAAGGCTGTGAGCCAAAAAGTGAAATCGAAAAAATCATTGATGAGCCACCCACTTTATATGACAGTCAAACCAACTCACGAATTCCATCAACTCAACAATGGATTATTTCTGCACATGAGTTGAAGAAACAATCTTCAGCTATACAAGGTAGTCAAAGCAATGGTCAGACGCAGTCAGCCACCTGGTTCTCGCCTTCACTTTTTATTAAACATAATACAGGACAGGTTTATTTTTATTTTGACTTTGCAGGAAGTCAAAAAACACGCAAGGATGCAGAATTTTATCTTTTAGCTATTTGCCAGAATGTTAAAAGTCATCAGAACTGTGCTCCCTTTTTAGAAAGGGATGAAACAGAAATGATGATGGCAAGTACCAAAAACAATACAGATTATCAAGCTCAGGAGTACAATAAATCATGGTTTTATTACGGTCATAGTGATCAGCAACAGTTATTAACCCCATTTGTTCCTGATCTTCAATTCTCCATTAAGACCATATTCCCTCAAAATTACCACCCTGCATGGGTTCGACTTACTATTAGTGAAAATCCAATTACAGACAAAAAAGTAAACTTTTTCCTAACTAATCATTATTTGATGTTTTTTAAATATTTATTGTTATTACTTCCTATTTTTACCTTTATAGAGTTTCGTCACTACAAAAGTTTTTCGCATCAACAAGCTGTTGTGCTCGGTGGATTATTAATGACACTAGCCGTCATCCATACCCTAATCTGGGATATTAACTACATGGTGGTTGGCTATTTATTGATCAGTTTCTCTGGTGTCATGTATATGTTTGCCAATCATTTATATAAACTCGCTTATGGCTTAGGCTATTTTATTATATTAATTTTTGCTCATCAGTTTCATGAGGGTTTAACCAAAACTTTCTTTATGCAAATCGGATTAATTACACTCATTGGTGTAGGCATCTTCATTAAGCAACCCGACTAAAATCAAAACCATCAATTTCTTTATCGTTGATTGAAACTGATGGTCTATTTTATGCTGTTACCTTTGCAGGCACACCACTATGGAAGCGGAAAGTATCATCTGGAGTTAAAATCAGGTTCTTTTCCACTTCACGGATATGTTGAATCCGCTGCTGAATATTTTCTTCTGGATCTTTAAGTTTGGCAGTTTTTGCAACATCCAAGGCCAGTGCCAGATAATCCTCAAAATGACGCGATTCCGATTTAAGCAAGTAACGATAGTAACGTCCAAGTTCATCATCCACAATCGGTGCTAACGCATAGAAACGCTCACATGAACGTGCCTCTACAAAAGCTCCAATAATCATGACATCAATCAAGGCTTCAGGCTCGTAAGTACGAATTTCTTTACGCAATCCACCAGCATAACGCCCAGCACTCAATCCTTTCCACTCTTGACCACGTTTATTCATGAATTCCAGAACCTGCTCATAATGCAGCATTTCTTCACGAACCAATTGTGCCAGCTTCACCTGTAAATCGGTAAAAAAGCTATAGCGGAACATCAGGTTCATCGCTGTACTTGCCGCTTTTTTCTCACAGTTGGCATGGTCTTGCATCAGGACGTCGAGGTTATTCACCGCTTCATCCAGCCAAGCCTGAGGAGTGGTACAACCTAAAAATGCAATGACAGGTTGCATTAACTCATCATAATTCACACTACTCATCGATTTATCTCGCAGCAGCCTGAATCGCTGCTTTCATATCTTTCACTGCCTGAGCCAGACCAACGAATACACTATCGGCAATAATTGAATGACCAATATTAAGCTCATTAATTTGTGGAATTGCAGCAATAGCAGCAACATTATTTAAGTTTAAACCATGTCCTGCATTCACCACCAAACCTTTGGCAGCAGCATATTCTGTACCCTTGATAATACGTGCCAACTCTGCTTGCTGTTGTTCATCGGTTTCCGCATCTGCGTAGGCACCCGTATGAATCTCGATGGTTGGCGCACCACAGGCAACCGCCGCATCAATTTGTGCAAGATCAGCATCAATAAATAAAGATACATCACTACCAATGGCTGCCAGAGCTTCTGTTGCAGCCTTAACTTTTTCAAAGTTACCCACAACATCCAAGCCACCCTCTGTAGTCACTTCCTGACGACGTTCAGGAACAAAACAGACATGCTGAGGCTGAATTTCCTTGGCAAACGCAACCATTTCATCAGTCACTGCCAATTCAAGATTCATGCGTGTTTTTAACAACGGGCGCATACGGCGAACATCATCATCCTGTATATGGCGGCGATCTTCGCGCAAATGCAGGGTAATCCCCTCTGCACCCGCTTGCTCACAAACCAAAGCAGCCTGAACGGGATCAGGGTAAGTTGTACCACGTGCCTGTCTTAATGTTGCAACATGATCAATGTTTACACCCAAGATTACAGCCATAAAAAATATCCTATCGTTTCACCCTGAATAATTATTTTAAATACATCAGGAAAATCAAGTTTGTGTACTTTGAATCCACAGTTGGCGGCTTTTCAGGGGTCGATCACCCAACAAAGCGCTAATCATTTGACGGTATAGTTTACCCAATAATTGTAGTTGTTCGTGAGAAAAATCCTGCCCATCTTCATAACTTTTCATGGTGACAATCAAAGCGCCTGCAAGTGTAGAACGTGAGGCTTGGGCAACAGGCAAAAAACCATCATTGAGCTGAAATTGATACTGTTGAAATGGCAAAATTTCCTGCTGGTTTGCATCTACTGAAAAATCAATCGCATAGCCCAACTCCTGCAATAATACATGTTCAAATTGGCGTAAAATCTGTCGCAGAAATAAAGAGGCTTGTTTATGCGATGCCAATTGCTGTAATTGCAACAAGGTCAGTTGGTATTGTTCAAATGTCTGTGGCATCGCCTCTTCAAGCGGACATAAACGCAATACGATCTCATTTAAATAGAAACCAGCAAAAAATGCATCACCATGAAAAAATACAGGTTGATTCAAGATTTCAAGTTTAGTGAAATTTTTGAGCTCGGATTTGCCAGTCGCCTGTAGGCCTATCGGCTGATATTGCGGTGGTGGAATCTGTCTTAAAATTCCATCCACCCGCCCATATTCCTGTGTAAATAAATGCACAATATGGCTTTTTTCACGATATTTACGATGGTGAATCAAATAGCCGTTCAGGACTTCATTACGCATCATGGAACGATACTAGTCCTTTGCTTTTTCATCCTTTTTATCTTCATCATCACCATCAGGGATCACAGCGCCTACAACCGCAGCCGTTCCCTTAACAACACCTTTGGTGGTCTTATAGGCAACCTTAACAGGTACAGTCACAAGCTTATGGATACACCCTTGCAGCATGAAAATACATGTCACGATTGCGAATACACGAATTGTTGTTTTCATACCTGTTTCCATTGTCTTCAAACCAGTTAAATATCGCTATAACCCAGGCTTTTTAAGGCACGTTCATCATCAGACCAGCCACCTTTGACTTTCACCCAAAGCGTCAGCATGATTTTTTGCTCAAACATTTTTTCCATGTCTGTACGTGCATCCATCCCAATACTTTTCAGCTTGGCACCTTTATCACCAATCACAATGGCTTTTTGGCCCTGACGTTCCACAAAGATCGTTGCATCAATATAGGTACAAGGTGGTTTTAAGCGGCCTGTTTTTTCATTCACAGCCGCTTCTTCGGTTTTAAAAGATTCAATCTGTACAGTTAAATCATACGGAAGTTCTTCGCCCAACTGACGCATGATTTTCTCACGAATGATTTCACTTGCAAGGAAACGTTCAGAACGGTCGGTAATTTGATCCAATGAATACAATGGCGGCTGATAAGGTAGATACTTTTCAATCGTATCACGCAGATGCTCAAGATTCGCACCACGCAATGCGGAAACAGGAACAATTTCAGCGAAATTCATAAGTTTTGAGCGCTGTTGAATGAGGGGCAATGCCTCATTCTTGTTTTCAAAAGTATCCAGTTTATTAATCACCAGAATCACAGGCATATCAGCATTTTTAAGCTTTTCCAAAACCAGTTCGTCGTTTTGGGTCCACTTCTGCGCATCCACCACAAATAAAACCAAGTTCACATCACGCAATGCTGAATGTGCAGCACGATTCATCATTTTATTGATGGCACGGACTTCTTTTTTATGCATTCCTGGGGTATCCACAAATACCGCCTGTGATTTCTCACGCGAGTCAATGCCCACAATCTTGTGGCGTGTGGTTTGTGGCTTACGTGAAGTAATCGATAGCTTTTGACCTAACAAATGGTTCATCAGGGTCGATTTACCTACGTTAGGACGACCCACAATCGCAACAAAACCGCTTTTAAAATCTGATGGAATCGTGGTTCCCTGAGCACTAAAAAATTGATCAATCAGGTTATTACCATCTTGCTGTACAGCCGCTTCTGGCTGATTTTCATGTAAAGGGTTTTCATTTGAATGAGACATCAGGTTATTGCTCCAATAATTTTAAAATCTCGGCCGCCGCCGTTTGTTCAGCAAAACGGCGACTTGAGCCTTCGCCCTGAATTTTTGGCAATCCATCCACCAGACACTCCACCTTGAAATGCTGATTCGGCGCATCGCCCTGAATATCTACAACCTCGTAAACTGGGAGAGGTTTTTTACGTGCTTGTAAATACTCTTGCAAACGTGATTTTGGATCTTTGAGTTGATCAGTCGGTTCGATATGATCCAGATAAGGTTCATACCATTTTAGCACAATGCGTTCCAACAGGTTGAGATCATTGCTGTCCAAATAAATGGCACCAATAATCGCCTCAACGGTATCAGCAAGAATGGACTCTCGGTGATGTCCACCCGATTTTAGCTCACCAGTGCTTAAAATAAGTGACCGACTGAGTTGCAAGTCATTGGCAATTTTTCCTAAAGCCTCCTGACGAACCAGGGTCGCACGCATCCGCGTTAAACGCCCTTCATTTTCAAGTGGATAGGTATGATAGAGATAATTGGCAACGATCATTCCCAATAATGAATCGCCTAGAAATTCTAGGCGTTCATAATTGTGTTTATGGCTCACAGAACGGTGAGTCAGTGCCAGTTTTAACAAATCAACCTGTTTAAACTGGTAACCAATTCGTCCTTGCAGACGTGCATCATTGAGCTTGTTTGGCAGATTTTTGGTCAAAAGTCTTCTCAAAAGTCATTACTAAACTAATATTAAGTAAGAAAGGCTTACGCACTTCATATTTTTTATTGACAACCAAATCATTTTTATAAGTGACTTGTGCAATATCTTTAAAATGAAAGTCACGAATATTATTCATTTCAAATCGTTGATCCATTTTGTTGATAAACTTACTAGGGGTAATATTTTCAGGACTATCTTTTAACAGTCCCTCAATTTGAGTATCAATAAGTTTATCATCCCAGTATGCTGGCCAGATTGCGATGGTCGCTTTTACAGCAATCGCAAATAAAACCACCCCAAATAAAATTGCAATATACGAAGCGCCTTGCTGAGATTTACGCATCTTTCAGTATGTCCTATACGTTTTATTTATTAGTCAATCTTACCATTTCGGCCGAAACTTGGAAGATTGAAACCAGGTTCTTTATGCATCCATACATAAAAAGCACGGCCTGTTAGGTTTGCTTCTGGCACAAAACCCCAAAAACGGCTATCTGCACTTTGGTCACGGTTATCCCCCATTGCAAAATACTGGCCTTGTGGTACAGTCACTTCCCAATCCTGTCCATTACTTTTAATAAACACATCATTGGCTTTTGCCACAAATGGCACTAATGCTTCAGCACCCTTTAACTGTGCAAACTGAAACTGTTCAGCCAAAGGATTACGCCCATCCAGATAACGGATCAGATGCTGATGCTCACCCAAAGTTTCTTTAAAGTAATATACGGTTGGAGTTTCAAGTTGGTCTTTCTCACGTTTAACTTCAGTGGCAACTTTTGCAATTTGCTGACCATTAATAATCAGTTGCCCATCCTTAAACTGAATGTGGTCACCAGGCAAACCCACTACACGCTTGATATAGCTAATGGTTGGCTGTGGTGGATAGCGGAATACAATCACTTCACCACGCTTTGGTTCACCAACATTGATAACCTTACTATTCACAATTGGTAAACGCACACCATAATCAAACTTATTCACCAAAATAAAGTCACCTGTTTCCAAGGTAGGTACCATAGAGTCAGATGGGATATTAAACGGCTCATAAAGAAAAGAACGTAGCACCAACACAACTGCTAATACTGGCCAGAAATCATACGCCCATGTGATGACAAAGTTTTCCTGATCACGTCCCTTGTTCGCACGTTGTTTCAGTACCAACTTGTCAAGCAACCACACCACAAAGAAAATCAGTGTGACTGGAACGAGAATCAAATTAAAATCAAAATCCATGAGCGATTCCTAAGTCTTTTTCTATCGATCAACTTTTAATACGGCTAAAAACGCTTCCTGTGGAATTTCAACACTTCCCACCTGTTTCATGCGTTTCTTACCTTCTTTTTGCTTGGAAAGCAATTTTTTCTTACGTGACACGTCACCACCATAACACTTCGCCAATACGTTTTTACGCATCGCTTTTACAGTTGAACGTGCAATGATTTGCGCACCAATCGCTGCCTGAATCGCAACGTCGTACATTTGACGGGGAATCAGGTCTTTCATCTTCTCAACCAGGGCAATACCACGATGGCGGGCATCCTGACGGTGACAAATCATCGCCAGGGCATCCACCTTTTCACTATTAATTAACACGTCAACCTTAACCAGAGATGAACTCTCAAAACGGACAAAATTATAATCCAGTGAGGCAAAACCACGAGAACAGGATTTCAACTTGTCAAAGAAATCCATGACCACTTCAGCCATTGGAATTTCAAAGGTAATGGACACCTGATTCCCCAGAAATTTCATGTCTTTCTGCACACCACGACGCTCAATACACAAGGTCATGACATTACCCAGATATTCCTGTGGAACAAGGATATGACACTCTGCAATGGGTTCACGTAAATCTTCAACTGTTGACCCATCTGGCATTTTCGATGGACTATCGATATAAATAATGTCGCCTTTCTTGGTCAATGCTTCATAAATCACTGTTGGGGCAGAACTAATCAAGTCAAGATCATATTCACGCTCCAAGCGTTCCTGCACGATTTCCATATGCAGCATCCCCAGAAAGCCACAACGGAAACCAAAACCTAAAGCATCAGAGCTTTCTGGTTCAAAGAATAAAGCCGAATCATTAATCTGGAGTTTTTGCAGAGCCTCACGGAATGGCTCGAAATCACTGGCATCAATTGGGAAAAGCCCAGCATACACCTGTGGCTTCACTTTCTTAAAGCCTGGAAGTATTGCAACATCTGGCGTAGAGGCGAGCGTGATGGTATCGCCGACTGGTGCACCAAAAATATCCTTGATACCCGCAATGACAAAACCAACCTCACCTGCCTCAAGCAAATCAGTCTCAGTATGTTTTGGATTGAACACACCTACTGATGTTACTGGATGCGTTTGTCCAGTTGATTTGACCAGCATCTTGTCGCCCTTACGGATACGACCCTGTTTAATGCGGACAAGCGAAACAACACCCAGGTAATTATCAAACCATGAGTCGATGATCAACGCCTGCAACGGCGCATCGCGGTCACCTTCTGGTGCTGGAATCACATCAACCAGACGCTCTAAAACCCCCTCAACCCCTAAACCTGTTTTTGCAGAACAGGTTGGTGCATCTGTTGCCTCAATCCCGATAATTTCCTCAATCTCATGGATGACACGCTCAGGCTCAGCCTGAGGCAAGTCAATCTTGTTCAGGATGGGCAATACTTCCAAGCCCTGCTCAATTGCGGTATAACAGTTTGCCACAGATTGAGCCTCAACCCCCTGTGCCGCATCCACGACTAGCAATGCACCTTCACATGCAGCTAAGGAACGAGACACTTCATAAGAAAAGTCAACGTGCCCTGGCGTATCAATAAAGTTGAGTTGATATTCCTGACCATTCGGATGCGTATAGTACAATGTGACCGATGCAGCCTTAATGGTAATCCCACGTTCACGCTCAAGCTCCATGGAGTCCAGCACCTGAGCCTGCATCTCACGATCCTGTAAGCCGCCACACATTTGAATGAAACGGTCAGCTAGTGTTGACTTACCGTGGTCAATGTGAGCAATAATCGAGAAATTTCGTATATTTTTGATATCTACGGATTTTTTAGCTTGCGCCATGGGTTACCTTGAGAAAATAGAACGCCTGATACTTTTAAAAAGCAATAGGCCAAAGCGGTTTAACAAAATTGTTGCCGATTATAACAGAACAGCTTTTCAAAGTATCCAAAATAATGAGTTTCATTTAAAGGCTTCATGGTTCACGCAACAGCTTGATTCACTCTATAACAGCATAGGAAATTGAAAAATCCATTGGATCTATATCGGCTGAAATGGGCTGATAGGCATGGGTAAAACTTGGTGACATGCGTTTGGGACGACCTGTGGCAATTTCAATACAGGCCCATTTAGTGTTGCCAACAAACAGGATACTTTGATCCTTGGGACGATAAAATGCATACTGGCGAAAAGAATATAATGCATTAATATCATCAAGCCATGTCCTTAAAATGACGTCCTCTCCCTCAAGTGCAGCCTTACGATATTGCACATGATGTTCAACCGCGACCATCGCATGTTTGAGTTCCAGATATTGTGCCAGCCCCAAACCCAATGCTTCGATATGCGCCTCAGCAACATCTTGCATCCACTGGATATAAATCACATTGTTGACATGACCAAGTACATCAATATGTGCTGGCTGAACCTGTATTTTTAAATCAAAAATGGTACTCATTGTCCTGATATTTCATTAGTTAAAGTTTCGTTGCATACACTAGTCTAAACCCATCGTCATTACAAAATAAAAACCACTCCAATGAGGAGTGGTTTTAAAAATCAAGATGAATTACTGAAGACGTAAACCGACAATTGCACGTTGCCCCTGACGGACAATCACAATACGGGCCACACTATTTTTTGGCAATGCTGCAATTGCCTTGGCAAATGCCTGACTATTGGCAACAGGTGTGCTGTTGACTTGTACAATCACATCCCCCGCAACCAGATTCGATAATGAAGCCAAACCACCACGCTTCACCTCACGGACTAGAGTACCACCATTAACATTTAAACGGCTTTGTTCAGCTTCCGTTAGGTCTCGGATATTCATACCCAGACCATTGGTTGGATTGTTTTTATCCTCAGCCGCAGGTGTATCATCTGGCGCCACACTTAAAGTCGCAGAAATTGTACGGATCTTATCATCTCTCAGAACTTCGAGTTGGATGGTCTGGTTTGGTGCAATACGGTTTAAGCGATAAATCAGGTCACTGGTACGGCTAATGCTATTGCCATCCAGTTTTAAAATGACATCACCTGGTTTTAGGCCTGCTTTTTCGGCAGGAGATTTTGGTGAAACCTGATTAATCAATGAGCCTTCTGGTTTTGGCAGTTTATAGGCATCGGCCAAGTTGCGGTCAATATCCTGCAACATCACCCCCAAATAAGAACGCGTTACCTTGCCATTGGTTTTCAACTGCTGCACAACATCCATCGCTACATCAATTGGGATAGAGAATGACAAGCCCATATAACCACCCGTACCACTAAAGATACGCGAGTTTACACCCACTACCTCACCACGCTGGTTAAACAATGGTCCACCAGAGTTACCTGGGTTTAAGGCTGCATCAGTCTGAATAAATGGAACTGATGTTTCACCACTCATATTACGTGATTTGGCACTGACAATACCTGCCGATGCTGAATAATCAAAGCCAAAAGGAGAACCTATTGCCAACACAGGTTCACCCACTTTTAGCTGATTTGAATCACCAATTCTCAATTCAGGGAAACTCGCGCCATTCACTTTTAACAAGGCAATATCAGTGCGCTCATCACTTCCAACCAGGGTTGCATCAAGCTCGCGGCGGTCATTTAAGGTAATGGTAATACGTGACGCATCGTCAATCACATGACGGTTGGTTAATAGATAGCCATCCTTACTGATAAAGAATGCGCTACCATAAGCTGTTTTTTCCTGTGGTCCCTGCTGTTGGGGAACAATCACCTGATTACCAAAAAAACGACGTAGAATTTCGGGAACCTGTTGCTGCAACAACTCTTCCTGAGTCATTTTCTTCACAACATTGACACTCACCACAGCAGGGCTAACCTGCTCAACGAGACTAGAAAAATCCACTGGCGACGCAGCATTGACTTGAGCAGCTGCCACCGTAAATACCGCAGCATACATTCCTTGTTGTAAATAGCGACTTTTCATGAAGCAAGAACCTACATACTGATGATCAAATAAAATTCAAGATTATGTTTTTATCATAACCCCAGCATTCTTTTCGTAAAAATATGTTTATATTTTCAAGGCATACAACGAAATAGAATGACAAAATATGGATAAATTGTGGAGACAAGTCCACTCACATTTATATGCTACTTTACTTTTTATAAAAGATATCTTAAAAAATAATTAAAAAAATATTTCAAGTTCAGTAGAGATATGTTTTATTAGTGTTAATTAATTCATGTTTTTCGTATAAAATAACAATTATAAGATTGCAAGGAGGCAATAAATGTTTGAAAACAAATTAAATCAGGGCTCTGTATGTGCCTCCTTAGCACTAATGATAATTGACTTCTGTAAAGCCCATAATCTTCAAGTACCAAATGAATGTTTTTTATATGAAATGGATGAACGGATTCCATTTAATGTTTGGTGTTATATTCTAGAGAAAATTAGGTTACAAACCGATATTCCTGCCCTAGGTTTAGAAATTGCCAATTTCATTCAACCTCCTTATGCAGGGATTGTTTCTTATCTATCTTTTACCAAACCAACATTATTTGAAGCTGTACCAGAATTTATTCATTATGGACGTTTAGCTTATGATTTTAACTTTATGCACTTTCAAATAGAAGACAATGAGATTGAGTTTAGCTGGGGTGATTATATTGCCAGACCAGGATTGTTAGTTGATGAAAATGCAATCTCCCTACTCATCAATATTGTTCGGCATGCTATCACCCCACAAGAACTTCCGCTCAAAAGTGTACACTTTATTTACGAAAAACCAGATAACATATCAAAATATAATGATTTTTTTAAGTGCCCTGTTTATTTTAACGCAGCCGTCACATCCGTATGTTTTTCCGTTACTAAGGTTAAAAATATTTCACTCCCTAAAACTGATCCATTTTTGCATAAGTTATTACAAAAACAGGCAGATACTCTATTAAATAAACTTTCATCTTATAATCAGTTCGAACAAAAAATAAGAATCTGTATTATTAGCAGTTTAAAAAACAAGAAAATAAACATTGATATTATTGCTGACCAGATGGGTTTAAGCATTAAAAACTTAAGAGAATCACTTCACGAATATGGTTATACATTTAATGATATTCTTAATGATGTTAGATATGATCTGGCCAAGAAATATCTAAGCAATATTGAACTAAGTATTAATGAAATTTCTGATTTACTCGGTTATTCAGAACAAAGTGTTTTTCAGCGGGCATTTAAAACTTGGTCAGGAGAAACACCTTTAAAATGGAGAAACGACAATAATAGATATTTCCCTTTATAAAATGTAGCTAAAACTCCAGTTTTATTTTACCTAGTTTATAATCAAATTCACCTTGGTAAGTTTTGCCCTCGTCAGCTATTAAGGAAAATATTATTCTATCAGGTTGAATAATATTAAAATCACTGGGTAATAAATAAGCCCGTTGGCTTAATGCTTTCGTCATCATATCCATATCCTGCGGAACCTGAACATCCTGCTCTCCCTGTACAACTGTAAGACCTGCAAATGAGACATTGTAGGGTGTTGGATTCTGGCAGGTTAAATGCCATTGCCCTTGTTGTTGCTGCAAGGAAAAATGCAGTTGTTCAGCAATTTGCCTTAATTCCATCTTAGGGAGGCTTTTAGGTCGATAAAACACCTTGAGCTGGGTATTCATTGCCAAGTCCAGACGAGCCTGGTTGGGTTCCAGAGGCTTCATGTGCTCTTTGGTTTTACCTGGAATTTCATATAGATTTAACCAGAAAACAGTTTCTCGGTCCTGTGGCATGGTGCTGCCATTTTGTACAATACGTAAGGCTTGAATGGCTTTGGGTTGCATTTTAAATACTGCTGGAAGCACAACAAACGGAGCATTTGCCTGATCAGGATTACCCTGCCCATCATCCACCCAGGTTTGGGCAATAATTGGATAATCATTGATATTCGACAGAATGAGGGAACGTTCCCGTTCTCCCTCAGTGTAGATGATACGGCTTGATGAGGTTGCAAATCCTGCATAGCCCATACTACTTTGCAATAGCACAAGTAGTGGCGGAATAATAAGATTCAACCATTTCATTGGATTTTAACAACCACATATGCTGTTGAGTTGATCGTTCCAGCAGTGACTGGAGGCGCGCCTGTAATACGTTTAAGGTCAGCCATATAATTTGTGCGGTAAGTTGTATATCCAGTCAAAGGCGTACCAATATTGCTAAAGTAACCAGGATTCAAGACTGGATACCAACCTGCTGTATTCCCCTGTGGATAGGTGACAGCTGGGTAACACACTTGATTATTTGACGGCCCACAAGTCGAGTTATAGACATCTCGTGTAGTTTGAAGCAATGTTCCAGTTGCGCCTGGTTGCCCAAGCAATGTCAGGTAACTGCCTGCACCCTGATATTTAATATAAATGCCCACATTTTGGGCAACACCTGTGGCACCATAACTATTGTCCAGTAATGCCACCACTCCATTATTACCATTTACCAACGAGACAGCCGAATAATTCTTCGCTGCATTATAAGCCTGCTGTGAGGGTTGTATACCTATCGCGATTTTTCCTGAAGCTGTTCCTGATTTACTGCCTGAAAGCACGCCATCATGACAGTCGACATCCACAGCAAAACTTCGACTGACAATACTTCCACTATTTAAAGCAGCGGTAGTGGTGGCATTAAAGTCAATGGTTGGTGTTACTGTCTTTAATTTGCAGGCAACACTGTCATTAATCAGGTAGGCCGCATTATATAAGGTATAGCCAAAACCATTATCCGCTCCCCAGAAACGATATGTTGAACCATCATAACCATGGGTCACACCCACAGTATCATGTGGGAAACTCACCAGATCGTCACCACTGTCAGAGCCTCCCGTATGTGCCGAACCTGTATGGCCCAAGGTAATGTAAGATGAAGGTTGCGCACAGTTATAATTACCTGACTGGCCTAAATCCCTTAAATCCCCCGTTACGCCAGAAGTTGGCGTCTGGTCTGTACACCACTTGTTATGTGTTCCACCTGTGCTGGTGCTATAAGGTGGCAAACCAGCCACCCGAACCAATTCAAACTGTAAAATGGGTAGATGTTTTAAACGGATACAATGCCAACCATTTTGACAAACGTCTTTTCCAGCGCTCGTTCCACCCGTTCCCGTTTCATACTGTATAGGCAGCTCAGTCCATTGCGGTGCTAAAGTCACCCCATTCATCACCTGGCGAATCCCTACACCAGCAAACCAAGTATAAAATACGTTAGTCTGCCCACCAGCATCACTGGGATTGACAGGAAAAAAACCACCAACCCGATCATCTCCATTAACAGAGGTCAGGAAACGGATTTTGGACATATCCGTTCCAGGAGTACATGCCCAGAGCAGGCTATTTTCATTGGCATTACGGATTTTATATTCTGTAGGTGGTACAGAGGCCTGAGCCAGAACACTGCCTATAGGCTGGATGGCAATATCCATAAGATGAATATTACCCACCCGAATCTTGGCGGCATGGCCATCTTCTGTCTGGGTAATGGGCCTTGAGTTTGAAAAACCTGTGTAATAAACGCCAGTTTGCCAATCTACCTGTTGGCAAGCTGCCCATACCTGTTTCCCACTACAGCAGCATATTGCCAACGTGATCAATTTTAAAATGTCTATTTTTTTCATTATTATTCCCCAAACGTACATGTTGCCTGTAGTTTAATCAATGGTTGCCCAAGCTGTTGGGCATCAAGCTGGTATGGAAGCTGACAGCTTTGTCCAGCATCAGTCCCCCAACGTAAAGTCAGTTGACCCTGCTGCTGTTCTACACGTACATAGACCTGTCCGTTTTGACCCACCATCCCAATCACTTCGCCTGTATCTTTCAGGACATCGGCTCCCATTGGAATGATTTGTCCATCTGCAAGTCTACTTTGAATGAGTACACTATAACCACGACGGGTTTTAAATTTAACCTTAACCGCTGCACCTGCATAAGGGGCGATCCGTTGTTCACCGCCCTCCAATTCCACATCACCAGACATGCCCTGCGGATCAAGTGCAATCGTGTTGTAACGATATGGACTGACACTTGGTAAAAGCGCATAGCCAAAACGGTCAATTTTGCTGGTTGGCGCACTGACAATTTTTGCACCTGTGGCATCCTTTGCCTCAATCAGGGCAAAGGTGTCTCCCACATATTGCCCGAGTGTGATGCCGCCCGAGTGAACTGCCATCGCACCGCTGGCATTGACTGAGCCTTGCCAGTATTGATCACTATAGGCTGTATTTAGTCCAAGCTGAATATTAGAGAAACGTTTGTATAAGCCCGCATTGTAGGTTTGCTGATCATTCCCCATGCCATTCATGCCCACGTTGTAGCTTAAACTATAGTCCTGATCCAACGCCCCACTGACACCCACCTGATAATTATCCATATCATTGCTACGGTTATAATTGGCATTGAGATTTGGTGTCATGACATTGCGGGAACGGCCTAAAGGCATATTGATGGATAAGCCACCAAAGTTGTCAAAACGTTCTTCCTTAAGTACGCCATTATTAAGGGTATGGATTTTCTGACGGGTATAGGTCAGGTGCATACTCAAAATGCCAAAGTTCTTGTTATAGCCCAACTGTAAAGAGGTATCCCGATCACGTCCATCTCGATAATCCTGAGTTGAACCTGTCACATAAAAGGAACCATAGCGCCCCAATGGCTGGCTCATACTGACCTGAAAACGCGAACGCTGCAAATAGGTAGAGGATGTATAAACCACACCATCCTGCCAAGCCTGCCTGATTCCCAAAACATCATTTAAGTCGCGATAGCCACTGGTTGAGTAACGGTAACTTGCCAATGAAAAGGTGGTCTGAGTGGGTGTCAGAGTCTTGCTATAGGTTAAATCAGCCATCCAGCCATCAACATAGTCATTATTGTCTGTGGGGAGTTTCGCTCTGGAATAGCTAATATTTGAACCAATTGCACCATAACGTCCACCCAATACATTGCCCAAAGCCATTGCCTGATAATCATCCGCAATTCGCAATCCACTGTTGAGGGTAATCAGGTTATTCACACCATATTCATAATTTAGGTCGGCAAAATAACTATTCAAACCCATGTTCTGGTCAGTTTTTCCTGCTGAAAAACTGTAGTTGGAGATCCCCTCACGTAATGATGTTGGAACGGCAGCATAGGGAATTTCCGTGGAATGGGTTGAACCATCCGCCTCAGTCACCACAACTGTCAAGTTGCCATTGTAGTTAGTTGGATAAAGATCAGTAATTTCAAAGGGTCCTGGCGCAACAGTGATCTGATAAATATCCCGACCATTTTGCTGAACTGAAACTTTAGCATTACTTTGCGCTGTTCCCCGAATCACAGGCGCATAACCACGCAATGATTCTGGACGCATACGCTCATCTGTTGCCAAATTTAATCCTTTAAACGCCAACCCTGAAAAAAATCGGCCTGAGGTATATAACTGCCCCAGAGTGAGTTGTGACTGTAGCTGCTCAATCGGGCGCTGGACATAACTACGGATATTCTGCCATGTGGTTTCATGATCATCATTCATCGATAGATTGGACTGCTGGCGATACTGCCATTTTCCAATATTGATCCCACCATTTAAACTCAGAAATGCGGATTCATTATTGAGATGATTACCTAAACGGCTCTCTGTGTAGTAATAGTTCCCCATATAGTTAATAAAACCAATGCTGGTGCCTACGTCCAGTTCTGAGGGATTGACATAACCACGGGGTAAATTTTTCATTAAACTTTGTGGTACGGTTAAATCCAGGCGCAGGTTTGAAAAATCAAAAGAGCTGACACTTCCAGTTGCGACTTGTGCCAGTGTTAAACATTGTGCTGACTGAACCTGGGTATTTTCCTTGTGCTGCTGCCGATAATCCATATCCCCTAAAATACCTGCTCGCTCAATTAAATCAGCATTTAAGCATGCAACAGCACCTTGTTTATTCTGTTCATCTTTTTCAAACCTGATATTGCCCCGTTCAAAAAAACGTCCGTTGATATAAATATCAACTTTATACATTCCTGCCTCAACCTGATCAGCATGATTAAAACGTTCAATCATACTGGGTGTTAAACCACTCCCCTTAAACAGGTTGGGATCAAAAGCATACTCTTCCTGTTGCTTCGTACTGTGATCCGTTTTCACTTCCCTATCAGTTGTGTCTTCAGAAACAGATGCCATCACCTGTGCCTGTACTGTCTGCAATAAAATACCACTGACCAAAGCCGCCAGATATGAAAGACGAAAAAGGGGCGTATACCGTTCCATGTAATACTTCCTTTTTTAAATTATTATGGTTGTGCAATAAGGTCATACTTGGTGTATGCGCCGTAATCTGTTACCAGAGTCACCGTAACGGTTGCCGAGGCTGTATGGGTCATGTTTTTCTGTACCAGCCATTTTTCGCTGGACTTTGGCGCAACCATACCAATTGGCATTTCGGTGGTTTGCTCACCTACCTTGATAAAGGCCTGGGTTAAATTTGCGTAATAGCCTGTTGGATTATTAATCTGTAACCAGATACCTTTTGCATCCTGCTGTAGGCGATAACGTAATTGTTTTGGTACATCCTCAACCTTGCCCACAATCGTTTTAGGGCGATAAAAAATTTTAAAACGGTTTTTGACAATTAAGACCAGCTTATTCTGGTCAACCGCATCCTTGCTCATGGCTGGAATTTGCTTGAAATTTAGGTAATAAATCGATTCACGGTCTTTGGGTAATTGACCATCACCTGTATAGAATAACCGTGCGGTTTGCCCTGCTTGTGGATTAATCCGAAACACCTGTGGATTCACCATAAATGGTGCATCTGCCGTTTCAGGGGTGGATTGATCATTCCCTTGATCAACCCAGATCTGCACTAAAAAAGGCAGATTGTCTTTATTACTAAACTGAAGTGACTGGTCTTTGCTTTCCGCAGGAAAAACGACACGCGTCCCTGCCATTGTGACTCCCGCATACGCCATTGTTATCCCGAACATCTGGCAAAACAGCAGAAAAGCAAGCACCATATATCGAATCATGATCATTCCTCTATTCCTTGAGTCTTATCCTGATTAACACCATCAATAAGGTAATAGGATCACTTGCCATATCGAAACGGTTCAAGGGGTATGGCAAGTGATGTTCAGCAAGTTACGCGCTTGTGTAAAAATCAATCATAAACCAAGGTCCAGCCGAGTGCTGCCAATACAGTACCTGCTGTTGCATTACCTGTTGCCTTATATTTGGCAGTGAGTGGTAACGAACCAGTACCTGCTGTAGCGCCTGTAATAGCCACATTACCTGAACTTGCTGCCGCACCAGCAAATGCATATGGTGTAGATGAACCTATTGTTCCTCTTGCAATTTCAATCCCAACATTGGTGGCCGTACCTGTATTGGCAATCAAGCTATTATTCGTTGTATCAAAGCTCGCAGGCGTGAGGGTAAAATGTACACCACGGGCATCAGCACCTTCACAACCCGTTACATCCAGTGAAAATGCAGTTTCATTCGCCGTATCTCCAGCTGTAGCCAAAGCAGTTCTGTTTACCGTCGCCAAAGTCACTGCCGTTGCGCTTGCCCCACCTGTTAAGGCGGTTGCACAAGAATCCTGAATAACCTGTCCAGTAAAGTTAATTGTTCCTGTATCTGCCATTGCCATATTTGCTGCACCCATCGCAACAAATGCCAACGCTAAATGTTTAATTTTCATAAAAAGTCTTCCTTTTCAAACGCAAAAAATAAATTATTTTGTCCTTGGAGATCACATAAGAATACGTCTCACACCTCACCAATTATGTGAAGTTGTTAGCATTCTTTTTAAAAATTAACAGAAGAGCATGAAAAGCTCATTGATAGATATAGATTATTTTTTGACAATTCATTTTCAGTATTTTATGTTTTATTTTTATTTAAATTTTCCATTTATAATGAAAGGTTTATATTTTAAAAATCTCCATTTGATCAAAAAAACCATCTCATATTCTGGTATCTCCTGTTCTCGATCCTCCATTGTCGAAATAAAAGGTAAAAAACCTTTAAACTTTCAAAAAGAAAACTCATCATTTTTTACCAATTTATTTTTAATTCTGACCCTTTTTGTCTGTTTTATATTCCAATAACTTTGATTAAAAGTATTTTATTCGCAAAAAAATTGAGCAATTCTAGGCAGATTGGCACTTGCCTTTTTCATTAAAAAGCGTTGTCATTAGCGAACGTTTGAAAATGAAGCAGATCGTCATGCCTGATTTAGAAACAATTCACCATTTTGATGTGATTATTGTAGGCAGTGGTGGTGCGGGCCTAAGCCTCGCACTCTCTTTACCAAGTCATTACAACATTGCAATTTTGGCAAAGGCGGCGCTCACGGAAGCCAGTACCTTTTATGCTCAGGGCGGTGTTGCTGCGGTACTGGACGAGACTGATTCCATTCAACAACACATTAGTGACACTATGATTGCAGGCGCACATTTATGTGAAATGGATGCAGTCAAACACACCGTTGAGGGTGGCAAACCCTCTGTTGACTTCCTGCTGAAACAAGGTGTGCAGTTCACACTGGATGATGATGAGCAATTACACCTTACCCGTGAAGGGGGTCACTCACAACGCCGTATCATCCATTCAGCGGATGCAACAGGCAAAGCAATTTCAACCACATTGGTTGAACGCGCCAAGGAACGCGACAACATCACCATTTTTGAAAATTACATTGCAATTGACCTGATCACCTTGCATAAACTTGGCCACCAGAACCAGCCTAACCGTGCCATTGGCTTATATGCCCTGGATGAAAGTGCTGAACAGGTTCATACTTTTCTGGCCCCTTTCACCGCTCTAGCATGTGGTGGGGCAATGAAAGCCTATCTATATACCTCGAACCCTGACATCGCGACAGGTGATGGTATTGCAATGGCCTATCGTGCGGGTTGCCGTGTTGCCAATATGGAATTTAACCAGTTCCACCCAACCTGTTTATACCATCCCAAAGCACGTTCGTTCCTGATTACTGAAGCAATGCGTGGAGAAGGAGCCTATCTACGTTTACCTGATGGTGAACGTTTTATGCTGCGTTTTGATGAACGGGCCGAACTTGCACCCCGCGATATTGTGGCCCGTGCCATTGACTATGAGATCAAGCGTTTGGGTATCCGTCATGTATGGCTGGACATTACCCATAAATCACCAGAGTTTATTACCGAACACTTCCCTACACTCTATGCACGCCTGCTAGAGCTTGGCATTGATATTACCAAGGACATGATTCCTGTTGTACCTGCCGCCCACTATACCTGTGGCGGCGTGGTGGTGGATTCCAGCAGCCAGACCGATTTGACGGGTTTGTATGCCATTGGTGAAACCTCCTACACAGGTTTGCACGGTGCAAACCGTATGGCGAGCAACTCCTTACTTGAGTGCTTTGTGTATGGCATGAGCGCGGCGGAAGATATTGAACAGAAATTTGATGCGGGCTTTAAATTCCCTGAGGTTCCTGCGTGGGATGAATCACAAGTCACCGATGCGGATGAAGATGTGGTGATTCTGCAAAACTGGGATGAATTGCGTTCAACCATGTGGAACTATGTTGGAATTGTGCGTACCACCAAACGTTTACAACGTGCCCTGCACCGTATTGAAATGTTAAAACGTGAAATCACGGAGTATTATCAGGATTACCGTGTGAGCAAGAACCTGATTGAGCTGCGTAATCTGGTGCTTGTTTCTGAGATGATTGTTCGCTGTGCCATGCAACGCAAGGAATCCCGCGGCCTGCATTACACGCTGGATTATCCTGAACTTTCCAGTGAAATTCGTAAAACTGTTCTGACGCCACCAAATTTTGCAGTGGAACAGCCATTGGTCAATCAATCCTAAAATTAATAACTAAAAATCAGGGTCTGTTTTTCAGCTTATGAATATAAACAGGCCCTATTCTTTTCAATGCTTATTTATATCCAGAATCAGGAACATTCCTTACATTCAACCTGGATAATCAAATTATAAGATTTAACATTTAACTGTTGCTGCTGATAAAATTGCTGCAAATTTTGGTCTAATTCACGTTGGTCCACTTCTATTCGTTTTTTGCACTTAATACATTCACAAATAACAGAACCCGATTGTGTACCTATAGAGAAAACAGCCTGACGCTCACCTGGTTTATGATAACGCTGGATAATATTCGCCTGTTCCAATGACCTTAACACAGTATAAATACTGGTTAAAAATAGCGTACTATTTAATTCTGCCACAGCTTTTTCAATTTCATAGGCAGTCATCGCCTGATTAGATTCACTCAGTATCCTTAAAATTAATAATCGGGGCAGCGTGGCACGAACCTTGGCAGCACGTAACTTCTTTACGAGTTCATCCATGTTAACAGTATGATTCATCTTTCTTTATTCACATTTAATACCAGAAATCCACACTCAAAATAAAGGCTTATGATCAAATAAGCTTCCGCTTTTTCTAGGATTTTATCTAAAGTAAAACTTAACATCCCGAGCTTACTTTAGCCTAAAACTTTAAAATTATGGCATACTCAATGTCAAAAAAATGTCAGATTTTTCCAATGAAATATCCACAAAATAAAATTTATCCCAAGTTTTATTTAGACAAATCAATATAATATGAAAATTTCAAAATATAAAAATTTATTTTTATTTTTTTATAAAATAGATTATTATTAAACAATAATAATTCTTATTAATATAATCGCTGTTTAAAAATAAACAAATGAAATACATAATCTCCATCATCATGGAGATTATGTTTATGCTTTATTAATACTGTTAGATTCATATTGTGAATGTAAATAAGAATTACTATTATTTCTCCACATTTGTAACCATTTATTAAGGTTGACCATGTCTTTTATTAAATCCCGTAAGAAAATTGTCAGTACGGCAATTCTTTCTACTCTGTCAGCGGTAGCAAATGCTGATAATAATGCGACACAATTACCAACCATTGATGTAAAAGCAGAACAAACCCAAGGTTTAAAAGTAGATTCTTCAGCAAATACAAAATATGTTGCGCCCTTATTGGATACACCAAAATCAGTTTCAATTATTTCAAAACAACTGATTGAAGATACCCAGGTGACGACTTTGGCGGATGCCTTGCGCACAGTACCAGGCATCACATTAGGTGCGGGTGAAGGGGGTAATCCGAATGGTGATCGTCCATTTATTCGTGGTTACAACTCTGAGGGTTCCATGTATGTGGATGGCGTGCGTAGTGGCGCCTCACAAAACCGTGAAATGTTCGCTGTTGAACAGGTTGAAGTGACCAAAGGCTCCTCTTCTGCCCTGGGCGGTGGCGGCAATGCCAGCGGTAATATCAATCTGGTTTCCAAGTTGGCAAAAGCGGGTGACAGTATTGAGGGAACCATCGCCCAAGGTACGGATGACTATCGTCGTATTGTACTTGATGGGAACAAAGACTTTGGCAATGGCATTGCGGCACGTGTTGTGGCAATGGGTCATGAAAATAATAAAGCGGGTCAGGATAACGGTGCGGAATATAAACGTGCGGGTATTGCGCCAAGTATCAGTATTGGTTTAGGTACACCAACCCGTGCGACTTTAAGTTACTACTACCTTAAAACAGATGATGAACCTGATTCAGGCGTACCTTATAACAACCCGCGTAACTACACGGCAGGTACAGGTGAGCCAATCAATGTTAAACAGGGCATTTACTACGGCTGGAAAGACCGCGATTTCCAAAAACAGGAAAATCAGATCGGGACGTTGAAACTAGAGCATGACCTCACTGAAAACCTAACGATCAGCAATATTGCAACCTATAATAAATCCAAAAATGACTACATCTGGACACAGCCTGATGATTCCCAAGGAAACTTCTTAAATCCAACGACTGGACAATTGGGAGGTGATGGGGTTTGGCGTCGTGTAAACAGCCGTACCACAGATGGTGATACCTTTAGCGATCAACTCTCCTTACGTGGTAAGTTCAATACCAGCATCTTAAAACATAGTTTTAATACAGGTGTCGAATATTCAAAAGTAGACAAAGATGCTGGTACTTATCTTGTTACCGATAGCTTAAAACCAAAACAGCAAATTGATAAAGATGGTAAGCCTGTTGTAGATAAAGATGGCAAACCTGTAATGAATAATCCTATCGGTGGCGCAGTAGGAGTAGCAGGTGGTGCATGTAGTAGCAATCCTTATTATGGTCTTGGTAAAGGTGCAGCATCACATTATTGGTGTACAGATGCACTTAATCCAAATGCAAATGACCCATTCTTAGGTACAATTACCAAGAATGCTCGTGTCAGCAATACTACAACAGAAACAACTGGTATTTATTTCTTTGACAACATTGAAATTAATCCCCAGTTACTGGTTGACTTAGGTGTACGCTGGGATAAATTCGAAACAGAATTAACCACCTACAAGAGTGGCGCTAACCTACTTCCAACGCCAACGGTAGTAAACAGTGATTCAGATTTCTGGAGCTATAATGCAGGTATCACATTTAAACCAACTGAAAATAGTGCGGTTTATGCCAGCTATGCAACTTCCGCGACTCCAGTCGGAGTAGACTCAGGCGAGTCTTCAGAATCAAGCCCATCTCTGGCAATCAAGGACCTTGATCCTGAAAAGGCACGTACCATTGAAGTGGGTACAAAATGGGATTTATTGAACAATAAACTCAATGCAACCGCGGCGATCTTCCGCACTGAAAAAACCAATACCCGTGTTGCTGTTGATGCCAACACAACCATGAATGCTGGTGAAAGCAAGGTGGACGGTGTTGAGCTTGGCCTGAATGGTAATATCACTGATGCATGGGCTATGTCATTTGGCTATACCTATCTGGACAGCGAGTTGGTGAAAGCGGCCTACAATGCCAAGGCAAATGAAGGTTTACCTTTACCAAACGTTCCTAAAAACAGTGCCACGCTTTGGACAACCTACCAAGTCCTGCCACAAGTCACTGTCGGTAGTGGTGCAACCTATATGGATAAAGTGTTTGGTGCCAAAACATCAACTTCTGAAAAATGGGTTCCAAGCTATGTACGCTACGATGCAATGGCCCGTTACAACGTCAACAAGAATGTGGATTTACAGTTAAACGTAAACAACCTGTCTGACAAGCGTTACTTTACCAAAGCTTATGGTTCACACTATGCCACAGAAGCTGAGGGTCGCAGCGCAGTATTATCAGTAAACTTTAAATACTAATTGCTGATTAATCCTATATAAAAGTCTTTTGAGATAGCTTTAAAACTAAGGCTATCTCTTTTCTGTTTATTGGCATTACACATAAATAAGGTGGTTGTTGTGATTCATCATATTCCTCAAGTATTAAGCAAGGAACAAGTGCGGTACTTCCGAGATGAAATGAATAAAATTGAATGGGTCAATGGCAAGGTCACCGCTGGCACCTTATCTGCAAGTGTGAAACAAAACCAGCAGCTTCCCGAAGACCATCCACTGACCCATCATTTGAGCAATATTATTTTAGAGTCTTTAGGCCAGCATCCCCTGTTTTTATCTGCCGCCATTCCGCTGGATATCATTCCTCCCCTGTTTAACCGTTACGAGCATAATGAGCATTTTGGTTTTCATGTCGATAACTCGATCAGACGCATTCGTGGAACCAAGGACCGACTGAGAACTGACCTGTCCTGCACCGTTTTTCTTAGCGAACCAGATGAATATGAGGGCGGTGAACTGGTTGTGGAAGACACCTATGGCTACCATGAAATCAGGCTGCCCGCTGGGGATATGATTCTTTATCCATCCACCAGTCTGCATGAGGTGACGGCTGTTACACAGGGCTGCCGAATCGCCTCATTTTTCTGGGTGCAAAGCATGATTCGGGATGATGCCGAACGCCATATCCTGTTTAATCTGGACCAGACCATACAAAACCTGAGAATACAGTTGGGAGACCATCATGAAGAAGTCATTAAACTCACCAGCCTTTATCACAACCTGATGCGAAAATGGGCAGAGCTTTAAATGATTTTCATAGCAATGCATAACCCAATCTGCATATAAGGATGATAAACACAACATGAGAATCCTGATTGTCGAAGACCATATTGACCTGCTCAGCAATATTTTTGCTTATCTGGAACCCAAGGACTATGTTTTAGATGCGGCCTATGATGCAGAAACAGCCTACCAACTGTGCCATATTCACCAGTATGATGTGCTGGTGATTGACTGGATGCTGCCGAAAATGCAGGGTATAGAGTTGCTGGAAAAACTGCGTCAGGACAGAATTGAAACACCGATTATCATGCTGACGGCAAAAACAGAACTGGAAGACAAACTTTCCTGCTTTAACCTGGGTGCAGATGATTATCTGACCAAGCCTTTTTCAATTGAAGAGCTGGAAGCCCGTATCCTGGCACTGCATAAACTTTATAGCCGACAGAAAAAAATCCTACAGGTGGCGGACCTTAGCTATAACCTATATACCGATGAAGTCTCACGAAACAATACCGCCATTCATCTGCATGCAAGTGATAAAAAGCTATTGGCTGTCCTGATGCAGGAAAGCCCCAAAGTTGTCTCCAGGGATAAGCTTGAATATGTTTTATGGGGCGATGACCGACCTGAAAAAGACCTATTGCGCACCCATATTTATGAATTAAGAAAAAGAATAGATGCGGAATATAAAACCAAGCTGTTAAGGACCATTCCCAAAGTGGGTTATCAAATCGCATGATCAGATTACCCAACCTTAGAAAAAATATTGTCATTGGTTTAGTGGGTTATACCCTATTGCTTAGCTTTGCAGTGGGTCTGCATGGCTTTCTGGTTAATGAGCATATTGAAAAACTGGTTTGGCAAAATATTCTGGGCATTGATTTTGAAAACTTTAACCTGAACAAGATTCGTGCAGAGAACAATCAGGATTCATCAAACAACAACCTCAAATGGTATGACGAAAACCAGAATGACCGTATTCCTGCGGAATTTAGCGATTTTGAGGTTGGTATCCATGATGAGGTGGAATATCAGGATCGGGTTTATGTGATTCGTGTGACTGAAAAGAATGATAAAAAACAGATTCTTGCGCTGGACATTACCGAGATTGAGAAGCAGGAATTCTATGTCGTATTCTTCGCCTTTGTATTGATGGTTTTCTCAATCATACTGATTACCTATATTGCCTATAACCAGCTTGGTAAATTGATTAACCCATTACTGAGTTTGGCCAATGATCTGTCCAGACTCACTCCGATTCAGGACCAGATTCAAATTGACCATTCAAAAATAAAATATTATGAGTCCTATGTTTTATCTGATGCCATTCAGAATTATGTTGAAAGGTCACAGCATTATCTAGAAAAGGAAAAGGTATTTTTTTCCACAGTGAGCCATGAGCTTCGCACCCCTGTTTCCGTAATCTTGGGTGCAATTGAGGTGTTGCAACACCATCAATCCATCCCTGCCACTGTGCTGCCACATCTGGACCGAATCGCACGGATCACACAAGATATGGAGGAGCTGATTGCGTGTTTGTTATTTCTGGCACGTGATCAGCAACGTTTAAACCGTTATGCTGAAGAGGTGGATTTGTACCATGAAATTCCAGTGATGATTGAACATCATATTTCCCTGTATAAAGGAAAAAATGTGGAGATATTAAATCTGGTCAACCAGCCATTTAGAATTAACGTACCCCCACAATTGATTCGGGTAGTAGTGAGTAACCTACTGAGAAACGCCATAGAAAACTGTGATGATGGCACAATCAAAATATATCAACATGACGCGCAGATCATGATTGAAGATTCGGGGCATGGCATGTCGGCTGAGGCACTGAGTGCCTTTTATACCTCACGTGCCAGAATGGGCAACAATCAAAGTGCGGGAATTGGCATTCCATTGATTTTAAAAATCTGTGACCATTTTGGCTGGTCACTCATCTTTAAATCCAAACCAGAAAAAGGAACCATTGCGATTTTAAAGTTTAGTTAAAATAACCAATCGCATCCTTAAACACCTGTTCAGGATTCTGTGTGGCATCCAGTCGCTTAATCCGTTCAGGTTCAGCCTGCCACAAGGATTCATATCCTGCCCGCACCTTGGTAAAGAAGCTCAGCTTTTCCTGTTCAAAACGATCCAGTGCCCCACGCTCTCTGGCACGTGTCATACCCAGTTCAATCGGTGCATCCAGCCAAAAAGTAATATTCGGCATATGGGAAACGAAAGTCTGGTTAAGTAGCTGCAACTTTTCCTGACTTAAGCCACGCCCAGCACATTGATAGGCAAAACTGGCATCAGTAAAACGGTCACTTAACACAATCTTGCCAGCCTCCAAAGCTGGAATAATCACCTGCTGTAAATGTTGCGCCCGTGCCGCATAGATCAGTAGCAACTCAGTATCATGGCTCATTTGTTCTTCATGATTCACCGCCAACAGCAACGAACGAATCTGTTCCGCCAATGGTGTTCCCCCTGGTTCACGGGTGAGCACCACCTGTTTACCCTGCTGTTCAAAGTACTGATGAATTTTACGAATCAGCGTGGTTTTCCCTACACCTTCCGTCCCTTCAAAACTAATAAACATCATTCACCCTGATTTTTCTTTGAACGTAACACAGTTAAATATTCCTGCACCGCACGGTTATGCTCTTCCAACGATGCTGTAAATTTATGCCCACCATTACCTGTGGCAACAAAATAAACATTTTTTGAGTCATCTGGATGCATGGCGGCTTCAATCGCCTTTTTACTTGGCAAGGCAATCGGTGTTGGCGGCAACCCATTAATGGTATAGGTGTTATAAGCTGTTGGGGTACGTAAGTCATTACGTGTGATATTGCCCTGATAACTCTCCCCCATACCATAAATCACGGTTGGGTCTGTTTGCAGACGCATTCCGATTTGCAGGCGACGCACAAACACACCTGAAACCTGTTGCAACTCACTGTCCAGACTGGTTTCCTTTTCAATAATCGAAGCCATGATCAATGCTTCATACTTATCTTTGTAAGGGAGATTCACCGCTTTATTTGCCCATGCCTCATCCAGTGATTTCATTTGACGGCGGTATAAATCGGTCAGGATTTTCTTGTCCGTTTCACCTTTGGCAAAGAAATAGGTATCAGGCGCAAACAAACCTTCTGGATGTGCATATGGAATGTCCAGTTCCTTGAGTAATTGATCCCGTGGCAAATCCAGAATGGTTTTGCTGACATTTGGGTCTTTTTTAAGATTCTGAACCAGTTGCTTAAACGTTGTTCCCTCAATCACCAGAATACGGTTCATCTGTGCATTTTCAGCATTTGACAACATATCCAGCACCTGACGAACACTCATGCCATGAGTAACTTCATACACACCCGCTTTCATGCTGTCATGAATCATGAACTTCTGGTACAGCTTTAATATTATCGGAAAATTCACCTTATTTTCTTTTGCAAGACGGTCAATAAATCTGGAATAGGTATCGCCCGAAGAAATGACCAAAAGCTGTTTCTTGCCCTCAACAGGATAGTTTTTAAACAGGCTTGTCCCCACAATGCTCAACAGGATGACAATCAAGATAACGATTGCGCCCAAAACGGCCTTGACTGGAAATCTGGATTTCGGCTTGGCTTTCGATTTTTTCTTGCTTTTGCTTGAATTTGGCGGCTTTGGCATATTAATCAATCTGGTTCAGTTTTAAAGTTTTAAATAAATCAAGGCAGGGTTGTTGCTCTAAAGCCCGATCATGAAATCGAACAACCGCTTTCATCGGGTGCAAGGCATTACAGAAAAACAGGCTTTGAATCTGCCCAAGCTCATCTATTCCAATATAACGTTGCTCACATTCAATCTGTGATTGCTGCATCCGCGACAGGATGGTTGCCCGCATGACACCGTGGACGCCATTATAGCGAAGTTCTGGCGTAATCCACCGTCCATTTATACGAATAAAACAATTACTGCTCACGCCTTCAACGATATAGCCCTGTACATCACTGACCAATGCCTCAAGCCAACCCTGCTGGTCTGCTTCCTGTTTCAATAGCACCTGTTCCAAACGGTTCAGGGTTTTTAAGCCCACCAGATTCGGCATGGTCAGGCCCAAGGCCCGATTTAGCATTCCACTGGCAATCCATTCAGGCTGGAAAGCCTGCAATGTGGCTGGATAATACCAAAGGTAAATATCGGCGGGATGTAAAGGCAAGCTATAGCCACGGTTTCCCTCTCCACGACTAATCACGATCTTTAAGGTGCCATTTAAGCTTGAATGCTGTTGTTGCAACTGCTCCATTGATTTTTCAATTTGAGATAAATCAGCATCCAGACTCAGGCTCTGGCAAGCCCGTTTTAAACGTGCAAAGTGCAATTCTTTTAGTTCAAAATTTCCTTGAAAAATACGTGCTGTGGTAAAGCATCCATCTCCATAGTGAAATGCCCGATCAAGTAAAGGGATGGAATCAATGAATTGTCCATTTTTATAGCACTGCATGATTCAAACACCTTTCAATCCAAATATCCCGCATGATTAACAACAAATAACTCTTTGATTTTAAATAATTATAACAATTTAAGGATTGGAATAAAAATTTATTATTTATCAATAATTCAGCATAGCTTATCTATTTTATGCAATTGCATTTTTTTCATATCAAATTCTTTTTTAATTATTTTTTTTGCAAAAAAACTAGCGTTATGCTGCATCCATATTCCAAATCAAGATTTAGTTTCAAGGGGTTTTTCATGCGTTTATCTCAGTTAAAAGTTGGTGTCATTGCCGCATTACTCTCAGTGTCTTCTTTCGCGGCACAAGAGTTTTTAAATGTTTCCTACGACCCAACTCGTGAGCTTTATACCGATTTCAACAAACAATTCGGGGCTTTCTGGAAACAGCGTACTGGTCAGGACATTGACTTCAAACAATCTCATGGTGGTTCAGGCAAACAGGCTCGTGCCGTGATTGATGGCTTAAATGCCGACGTGGTGACACTTGCTCTTGCAGCGGATATTGATGAAATTGCCGAAAATGCAAAACTGCTTCCAGCAGACTGGCAGAAGAAACTGCCAAACAACTCAACACCTTATACCTCAACCATCGTTTTCCTTGTGCGTAAAGACAACCCAAAACAGATTAAGGACTGGGGTGATCTGGTTAAGCCAGGTGTAGAAATCATTACCCCAAACCCTAAAACTTCAGGTGGTGCGCGCTGGAACTATTTAGCAGCGTGGGCTTGGGCAAAACACCAGAAAGGTGGTAATGATGCCAAGGCACAGGAATTCGTACGCCAGATTTATAAACAAACCAAGGTGCTTGACTCAGGCGCCCGTGGTTCAACCACGACCTTTGCTGAACGTGGAATCGGTGACGTGTTGTTGGCTTGGGAAAATGAAGCGTTCCTTGCCGTACGTGAGCAGCCAGGCAAGTTTGAGATTGTGACTCCATCTCTTTCAATTCTTGCTGAGCCACCTGTGGCAGTGGTTGAGAAAAATGCCGAGAAGAAAGGCAACCTGCAAATTGCCCGTGGTTACCTGAACTATCTCTATTCACCAGCAGGTCAGGAAATTGCAGCGCGTAACTTCTACCGTCCGCGTAATGCAGACACATTGAAGAAATACAGCAATGTATTTAAGCCGCTCAAACTTGTCACCATTGATAAAGAGTTTGGTGGCTGGACCAAGGTACAAAAAACCCACTTTGACAACGGCGGTATTTTTGACCAGATCGTTAAGACCAATAGTACAGGCAAATAGAATCCCTCCCTCTTGCGGAACTATAATCGTTCCTCATCCCTCCTAAAAGGAGGGAAACTTCCCACGAATACAAAGACTTACTCATATTCGTGATATTCCCTCTCTTATTAGGAGAGGGCTAGGGAGAGGTTAAGAAAATTTAAAGGAGAATAGACATGGTTCATACAGTCATTGTTCCTGGTGTTGGTGGCAGTGAAGCACAACATTGGCAGTCGTGGTTACAACAGCAACTCGTGTCTAGTTCTCGTGTGCAGCAAAAATACTGGGACCGACCAGTATTAAATGAATGGGTTGCCCAGTTTGTCAAAACAGTTGCAGCAATTAAATCGCCTGTGCAAATCGTTGCACACAGCTTTGGTTGCCTGACCAGTGTTGCGGCACTTGCCGAACATCCTGAACTCAGGGCAAAAGTAAAAAACCTGATTCTGGTGGCACCTGCCAACCCTGCCCGTTTTGGTGAAAGTGGCTTTGCCCGTCATAGCCTGACGGACTACAAGCAATATTTTCATCAACTCAGCATTGATGTGCCAACCACTTTATTGATTAGTGAAAATGATCCGTGGCTGGGTTATGTCGATGCGTTACAGCTTGCACAGGCATGGAAACTTGCCCCAATCAATTTAGGCCAGGTTGGCCATATCAATGTGGCATCTGGGTTTGGTCCTTTTCCTGAAATCCTCAATTACATGCTGCCCGAAAAAAAGATGCAGCCTGTAAACCGAATGAGTCAGGCAAATTTTAACCTGAAATTTGCCTAAGCTCAGCTCTTCATACTTTTGGTTTTCGCGTTATTTATTTGCTTACTGGCCTTTAGCAAGCATCTCTCATCTTGAGGAAATATCATGTCGCAGCGTTCCCGAGTGCTGCCTGGGTTTGGTCTCTCTTTAGGCTTTACCCTCGCTTACGTGTCTTTCATTGTGCTTATTCCTTTATCTGCTGTGTTTATCAAATCCTTTGGGATTGGATGGGACGGATTATGGGAAATCTTAACTTCTGAACGAATCTTGAAGTCTCTACAACTGAGCTTTAGTGCGGCCTTGATTGCCGCCACAGTCAATGTGATTTTTGGCTTATTACTGGCATGGTGCTTGGTACGTTATAGCTTTCCAGGCAAAAGAATTGTCGACGCACTGGTTGATCTTCCTTTTGCATTACCGACTGCGGTTGCAGGCATTGCCCTCACCTCACTGTATGCAAAAAATGGCTGGATTGGACAATATCTTGAACCTTTAGGCATTCATGTGGCCTATACCCCGCTAGGTATTACCCTTGCCTTGATCTTTATTGGCCTGCCTTTTGTGGTGCGTACCGTACAACCCGTACTCAGTGACATTGAAACGGAACTGGAAGAAGCGGCTTCTGCACTGGGCGCAAATCGCTGGCAAACCATTAGCAAAGTGATTCTGCCGATTTTATTCCCTGCATTACTGACAGGTTTTGCACTGGCATTTGCCCGTGGTGTTGGTGAGTATGGTTCAGTTATTTTCATCGCAGGAAATATGCCGTATAAGACCGAGATTGCACCATTGATGATTATTTCCCGTCTGGAAGAATATGATTATGCAGGTGCAACCACCATTGCCGTGGTGATGCTGGTTCTCTCCTTTGCGATCCTATTTTTAATTAACTTATTACAGGCATGGGCAAGCCGTCGCACAGGGAGAGTTGCACAATGAGCTTAAATAACAATAGCAATGCCTTGGCACTCAAGTTGCAGGCCCGCGATGCAACCCGTGAACCGACCTGGGTACGTTATACGCTGATCACAGTGGCAATGATTTTCTTCCTAAGCTGCCTAATTTTGCCGCTGATTCTGGTGTTTGTAGAAGCATTTAAACAAGGGATTGAAGTGTATATCAATGCCTTGACCGATTCAGATACCCTGTCTGCGGTGAAGCTGACTTTATTAACCGCTGCGATTGCCGTTCCAATCAATGTGGTATTCGGGGTTGCCGCGGCATGGGCGGTGGCTAAATTCCAGTTCCGTGGCAAGGCCATCCTCACCACCATTATTGATATGCCGTTTTCGGTTTCCCCTGTCATTGCAGGTTTAATGCTGGTGCTGATTTTTGGTACACAAGGCTGGATTGGTGGCTGGTTAATGGATCATGACATCAAGATTCTGTATGCAGTTCCTGCGATTGTATTGGCGACCATTTTTATTACCGTTCCTTTTGTTGCCCGCGAGTTAATCCCACTGATGGAAGCTCAAGGTACAGAGGAAGAAGAAGCTGCGATTGTTTTGGGTGCTTCAGGTTGGCAAACCTTTTGGAAAGTAACCCTGCCAAATATTAAATGGGGTCTGATTTACGGTGTGATTCTATGTAATGCCCGTGCAATGGGTGAGTTTGGTGCGGTATCGGTGGTGTCAGGACATATTCGTGGTCAGACCAATACCTTACCGCTACATGTTGAGATTCTTTATAACGAATATACCTTTAGTGCTGCATTTGCTGTGTCTTCATTACTGGCATTTTTAGCGATCATTACCCTGATTTTGAAAACATGGTTAGAAATCCGTCAAGACCAAGCCAATGAACACCAGCCAAATACATAAGGAATGAACACATGAGTATTCAAGTTAAAAATATTGAAAAACACTTTGGTGCATTCCATGCGCTAAAAAACATCTCTCTGGACTTTCCTGAGGGTGAGTTGGTTGCGTTGCTTGGTCCATCTGGCTGCGGAAAAACCACACTGTTACGTATCATTGCAGGACTTGAATCTGCGGATGGCGGTCAGGTCTTACTTGAAGGTGAAGATGCCACCAACATTCATGTACGTGAGCGTCAGGTCGGCTTTGTATTCCAGCACTATGCCCTGTTCCGCCACATGACTGTATTTGACAATATTGCCTTTGGCCTACGTGTTCGCCCACGTGCCACCCGTCCAACAGAAGCTGAAATTAAAAAACGTGTGACTCGCTTATTGGACTTGGTGCAATTGGGTTTTCTGGCAGACCGTTATCCTGCCCAGCTTTCTGGTGGTCAACGTCAACGTATTGCTTTGGCTCGTGCCTTGGCAGTTGAACCACGTGTCTTGTTACTGGATGAACCGTTTGGCGCACTGGATGCCAAAGTGCGTAAGGAACTTCGTCGCTGGTTGCGTACCCTACATGATGAGCTGCATATCACCTCAATCTTTGTCACCCATGATCAGGAAGAGGCGCTGGAAGTTGCTGATCAAATCATTGTGATGAACAAAGGTGATGTTGAGCAAATCGGTTCACCACGTGAAGTATATGAAAAACCAGCCACACCATTCGTGTTTGATTTCCTGGGTCAGGCAAACCGCTTTGAGGGTGAGCATACAGGCGGTATCATTCGCCTCGGTGATGACCGTATTCAGTTACCGACTGCTATTGATGCACCGCAAGGAAAAGTGATCGCCTTTGCACGACCAAATGAACTGCATATTCATGCACAACCCCAACCAAATACCATTGAGGCAACGTTCCTACGTGAAGTCTGGATTGCAGGTAAAGTCATTGCTGAATTACAAGATCGCAGTGGACGTAACATCGAAATTTTATTAAGTGTAGAAGAAGCGAATTTACATCAATTCAAGCCAAATCAAACCGTTTGGATTAGTGCGACTCAACTTCATTTATTTGCAGACCAAACAACGCAAGTGGCTTAAAATAATATATGGAGGAACACTAAACTTCCTTACTGAACTTTAGTTGTTCCCCACCTCTTATGTGGAAAAATATTTATGAACTTTCAACAACTCAGAATTATTCGGGAAACTGTTCGTCAAAACTTTAATTTAACCGAAGCGTCTGCGGCACTTTATACCTCCCAGTCAGGTGTCAGTAAACACATTAAAGATCTTGAAGATGAACTCGGCGTACAACTTTTTGTCCGTAAAGGTAAACGTTTGCTGGGGCTGACTGAACCAGGCCAGTCATTGTTGAGTATTGTTGAACGGATGCTGGTCGATGCAGACAATATCAAGCGTCTTGCCGATGACTTTAACAAGGTGGATGAAGGAACACTGACCATTGCCACCACCCATACTCAGGCACGTTATGTACTTCCACCGATTGTGAATCAATTCAAGAAATTATTTCCAAAGGTTCACTTGGTCTTACAACAGGCCAGTCCAGTAGAAATTGCAGAAATGCTACTTCAGGGCGAGGCGGATATTGGCATCGCAACGGAATCATTAACCACAGAGGAAAATCTTGCAAGCGTGCCTTATTATGAATGGCATCACAGCATCATTACGCCTAAAGATCACCCATTAGCCAAATTGGACAAAATTAGCCTTGAAGTCTTGGCGGAATATCCGTTGATTACCTATCATGGTGGTTTTACAGGCCGTTCCAAGATTGACAAGGCCTTTGAAGATGCGCAACTGCATGCTGACATTGTGATGTCTGCACTTGATGCCGATGTCATCAAGACCTATGTTGAACTGAATATGGGCGTAGGGATTGTCAATGATGTCGCCTATGATGCTGAGCGGGATTATCGTCTACAACAGATCAAAACCGATATTTTTGGTGCTAATACCACATGGATTGCTGTACGCAAAGGACATTTGCTTCGTGGTTATGGTTATGAGTTTATTTCCTTATGCTCACCTGAAACCGATATCAGGGCGCTTAAAAAAGTTGCCTATCCTGATGAATAATCAAAAGCCTATTCAACTTACACTGAATAGGCTTTTAAATTACAAGATTATGGTTTTATTCATGAATTAGGAAACGCCAAACGAATGTTATTCCACCATGTTGTGCCAAACTGCCGTGTCAGGGAACCTCTGTTATAGGGAATCCCATAGCGTGCAGCCAATGCCTCAACACGGGGCGACACTTCTGGATAACGGTTGCTACACATATCAGGGAAAATATGATGCTCAATCTGATGGCTTAAATTTCCCGACATAATATGGAACAGTTTACCGCCCTCAATGTTGGCTGAACCGAGCATTTGACGTAAATACCATCTTGCTCGTGTTTCTCCCTCAACCTGCTCCAGGGTAAAGGTATGAACCCCTGCTGGAAAATGTCCACAGAAAATAATCACAAAGGCCCAGACATTACGAATGATATTGGCAATCGCATTTGCACCAGCCACCAGCCCAAACACCAAGAACGGTGAGGCAGGCACATAAAAAGAAATTGGGATACTGACCAGCATGGCTGCCAGAGGCCACATCAGATAATCTTTAATCACCTGCCCACGAACTTTACGGCCAATGTGCCGAAACATCGGAAGTGTTTCTTTCCATGTTTTCTTGCCTTTCAGTGTGTCATCAATGACCTGTTCATGCAGGGCTACACCCTCCTCAAACAGCAGCATCAACAAAATAAACCAAAGGGGTTGCAATAAAAAAGAGGGTTTCCACGGCTGCATCGGTGTCACCCGCAAAATGCCATACCCCACATCCAAATCTTTTTCCAATACATTGGTCCAGGTATGATGTACCACATTATGCGAGTTCATCCAACGATCAGACGGGCTCATGTTATCCCATTCCCAAGTATTGGACTGAATTTCGGGGTCTTTCATCCAGTCCCACTGGGCATGCATCACATTATGGCCAATTTCCATATTTTCCAGAATTTTGGCACACCCCAGCATAAATGTACCAATTGCCATAATGCCTAATGCGATTCCCCATGACGCTAGGGCATGCCCCCACGCTGGAATAAAAAACAGGCCTGCATAAATAATGATCCGTCCAATCACCGCCATAGTGCGTTGGGTACGAATCACCTTGAGAATATAGGCACGGTCTTTCTCTCCCCGACTGTCCATGACTTCGTTATAAATGGCATCCATTTCACGACCGAACTCTTCAATCTGGGCATCAGTAAGATTTACAGGAAGTTTATGTGTCATATCATCCGCTCCTATTGATTCAGTTCACAATCGCCAGCCGCTGCACAAACACAGGTTTGTACAATGCTGCCTGCTTCATTAATAATCTTGCCTGTACGCAAATCACGCACACAACCTGAAACCAGCGTAGTATTACAAGTATGGCAAATACCCATTCGACAGCCATGCGGTGGATTCATGCCTGCATCTTCGGCAACACGTAATAATGGAGTCTGATGATCGGCCTGTACCGCAATATCACTTTGGGCAAAACGCACCAGACCACCCACCGCATCTTTAGGTACTTCTGCAAATGCGGCACGGAAGCGTTCAGTATGCGCATAGCGGGAACGCCCAGCCTGTTCAAGCAACTGTTCAACCGCATCCAGCAAGGCTGGTGGACCACAGGCATAGACTTCCCGCTCACGCCAGTCAGGGCAAAGTCGGGACAGTTGCTCTTCATTAAAATAGCATTGACGGCGTTTTTCCTGTTCATCCCCCAATGCATGGGTATGCACTTCGTGTAAGGTGTAACGTGGATATTGTTGCGCCAACTGCCGTAATTCCTGCCCAAAAATCATGTCAAACTCATGTGGGGCATAATGAATATGTACACTATCAGGCAAACGCTCCCGTGCAATCAAACTGGTGATCATACTTCTGGCTGGAGTAATGCCACTGCCTGCGGTAATAAATAGAGGTTTTACAGGTTGCGCATCGGGCAGATAAAAATCTCCCTGTGGCAAACCAATCGGCAAATAATCTCCAACCTTTAAATTACGCACGATATGGCGTGAGATCCTTCCATCCGCAATAGCTTTTACCGTAATGGTAAAACATCCATCCTGCTCTTCCCGTTCAGGTGAGGAAGATATGGTATAGGTTCGGGTATAGTGCATTCCCTCAACAGGAATACCGACCCGAACATGCTGACCAGCACGGTGACCACGCCAATTTAGACCAGGTTTTAAGGTAATGGTACGGGCATCTTTGGTCTCATCCCATACACGCTCAATCCTTGCCTGTAATTTATGGGTTGACCAGAGTGGATTCACCAACTCAAGGTAATGAGAGGTTCTCAGTGGAAAAGCAAATAAATCGGTGATGACTGCAACTTTTGACCATAATGAAGTTGTGGCTGTTCCGTTGGATGGCTGCATATTATCTTATCCTTATCGTATTATATTGAATTTCATCCTGATTCATTTTTATTTTATAAACTTTCTGGAATTGTTCTCCTTTATTTCATGATGCTGTTGTTTTGATCATTAAACAAAATGAATAGCACAATCAAGAGCTTTTTATAATCACAGCTCAACAATAGATAAGTGGTAGCTTTTTCAAAGATGGAAAAGCTTGGATATACTTGAATATTGCAATAAAACGGACATAAAAAAACGAGCATTACGCTCGTTTTTTTATAACAACTAAAGTATTAGAAACGGAAACTTACACCAAGTTTAGCAGCAGGCAACCATTCATAAGTACCTTTGTTCTCAATTTTGCGTTCTTCAGCGCGAATTGCCTGACCTAATGTACGTCCATCATCACCAACTAATGCCAATGAGGCTGCGTCAGCATTTAAACTAACAGTTGGGTTACCTGTATAATAAGCTCCCAACTCTCCAAATACACCCCAACGGTTAGTAATTGCAGGAGAGAAGCCGACACCTACATAAGGTACGATATCATTTTTGTATTTCATCGTACCGTTAATTTGAGTAGTGCCTAGAGGGTTTGCGAAACGTGCGCCATCAACCTTAAATGAAGCATTTTGTCCCGCACGACGCTCCAAACCATAATCATTGTCAAGGTAAGATACACCAGTTGCAACATAGAACCAATTTGCCCAAGGACGAATCTCAGCGTTTAAATAAACGTTGTTGTTATCCATATCAAGGTCATACTTTGAACCATTAATCTTGAGATCATCTGACCATGAGATATCACCACCGTTATAACCCAGTGTTACACCCACATGTGGATTGGCATTGTAGGAAATTGCTCCACCATAACCTGTTGTACCAACTTCAGCACGAACAGATGCTGGTTTCAAGAAAGAGAAAGTTGCTACACCCTCATCTGTCACAATACGCTCATCAGCCGCAAAAGTTGTTCCAGCGATTGCAGTTAAAATACCAGCACTTAAAAGAATACGTACAGCTTTCATTGAAGTCTCCTCAAAAAAACGCTTTTATTTAAATATAATTGTTACCGTGGTTTTATATTAAAATAATGATTCATATCTTTTTATACAGAAACTGATTACTTTTTGTTATTTTTTGATACAAATTCAGGATAATTGTGTATTCCCAAATAATGAATAAAAAACAACTAAATCCGCTTTCATTACCGTTTTATTTCATATTTTAAAAACAAATTATTGTAACTATTTTTTTCAAAGATTCTTGTAGCAAATTAGTGTAAAATCTTCAAAATTTTTTTGGAAGAAGGAAGATCATGTCTCAGCTTTCTACGATCATTGAGCAAGCATTTGAAGACCGTGCCAACTATAGCGCAGCGGACTGCCCTACTGAAATTCGTCAGGCTGTAGAAGAAGCATTGGCAGGTTTGGACAATGGCACACTTCGTGTTGCTGAAAAAATCGATGGTGAGTGGGTTGTTCACCAATGGTTAAAAAAAGCCGTTTTACTTTCATTCAAACTGAATGACAACCAGCCAATCGAAGCATGTGACCTACAGTTCTATGACAAGGTGGCAACCAAATACTCAGGTTGGACTGAAGAGCAGTTTAAAGCGGCTGGCGTGCGTGTTGTACCACCTGCGGTTGCTCGTCGTGGCAGCTTCCAGGCAAAAAATGTGGTGTTGATGCCATCTTATGTCAACATTGGTGCGTATGTGGATGAGGGTACAATGGTGGATACATGGGCTACTGTAGGTTCATGTGCACAGATCGGTAAGAATGTTCACCTGTCAGGTGGTGTGGGTATTGGTGGTGTGTTAGAACCATTACAGGCGAATCCAACCATCATTGAAGACAACTGCTTCATCGGTGCCCGTTCTGAAATCGTTGAAGGCGTGATTGTTGGTGAAGGTTCTGTGATTTCAATGGGCGTTTTCATTGGTCAGTCCACCAAGATTTATGACCGTGAAACTGGCGAGATCCATTATGGCCGAGTACCAGCAGGTTCTGTGGTTGTTGCGGGCAGTCTGCCATCTAAGTGTGGTACCTACAGCCTTTATGCCGCGATTATCGTGAAGAAAGTGGATGCAAAAACACGTGCAAAAACCAGCTTGAATGACTTGTTACGCGCTGACTAAGCAACTCTAACCCCGTTATTCTTCGTCTCTACAACCAGTCATGGTTGTAGAGATTTTGTTCTTTTATATGGTGTGGTTCTGAATCTATGGCTTCCTTACGTTCTTCTGCAATTCCTGTCTCCGATCCTGCGGCTGGTTTACGCATTACCGAGATTTTTTATTCCTTGCAAGGCGAAGCGAACACTTTTGGTTTACCTACCGTTTTTATTCGTCTGACAGGTTGCCCGTTACGTTGCAGTTATTGTGATACTACCTATTCGTTTGAGGGTGGCGAACGTCTGTCACTTGAACACATCATTGAAACAGCAAGCCAACATAAAACTCCTTATATCTGTGTCACAGGTGGTGAGCCACTTGCACAGCCGAATTGCTTAATTCTATTACAGCGCCTGTGTGACCTGGGTTTTCAGGTATCCCTTGAAACCAGCGGTGCGTTAGATGTTTCAAAGGTAGACCCACGTGTTTCCAAAGTGCTGGATTTAAAGACACCGACATCAAAAGAAGACCATCGTAATTTATTAACCAATCTTGACTATTTAACCCAGCACGACCAAATTAAGTTTGTGATTTGTAATCGTGAGGATTATGAATGGTCGAAGCAACAATTGATCAATTTTCAATTGCAGGATAAGGTCAGTACCGTTTGGTTCTCCCCTGCCTTTGCCGTTGAAAAAGGTGCTGTTGTCCTGCCTGCTTTTGCGCGTGACCTGGCACAGTGGATTTTAGATGACCATCTCCCTGTTCGCTTCCAGCTACAGTTGCATAAACTGTTGTGGAATGATGAATCTGGTCGCTAAACAGTTCAAACTCGGTTCATTTTCGAACTTGCTTTCATTAAATATATTTAGGTTGAATCATGGAAAATAATATGCGTTCCCGCGCCATCGTATTATTGTCTGGTGGCTTAGACTCAACAACTTGTCTCGCCTGGGCACAAGCACGCTATGAATGTATTGCCATTAGTTTTATGTATGGACAGCGCTCCACCACAGAACTTGATGCAGCCAGGGCATTGACTCAGCGTGCGGGTGTTGAGCACCGTGTCATTAATATTGATCTTGGAAATTTAGGTGGCTCGGCACTTACAGACCATAACATTGATGTGCCAGAACAATTACAGGAAGGTATTCCTGTAACTTATGTTCCTGCACGTAACACAATTTTCCTGTCCTATGCACTTGCCGCCGCTGAGGTTTTTGATGCCGAAGCCATCGTGATTGGAGTCAATGCCGTTGATTATTCAGGATATCCTGACTGTCGTCCTGAGTTTATTGATGCATTTGCCAATCTTGCGCGTTTGGCAACAAAAGCGGGTGTGGAAGGAAAACCCCTTAAAATTGAAACACCTTTGTTACATTTATCCAAAGCGAATATTATACGCTTAGGTATCGAACATGGCGTAGACTATAGTCAAACGGTATCCTGCTATCAGGCAGATGCTCAAGGACGTGCGTGTGGCAAATGCGACAGTTGCCGTTTACGTCAACAAGGTTTTATCGAAGCAGGTATTGCGGATCCTACACGTTATACCGAATAGACGATATAGGGTTATAATTAGGTACAATATATGAAGTTTTTTAAATCAAATCTTATTCTTTCCACAATGATGTCAGCGGCTGCCCTACTTGCAACGGCAACCCATGCTGCGGATGAGAATCCACTCCAAGCTGCGTATAAAAGTACCAATGTCAAATCTGCATTGATCAACGTCTGTAAAGACCAGACCACAAAGGGTGGAAAACTGACTGCGGCAGAAGTCAGCAAATTCTGTTCTTGTAATATTGAAGCACAGGGCAAAGTAACTGAAGCACAGAAATGGGAAATTCAAAGTGCAATCAATGCCAAGAAAAGCCCAAGCTCCCTTGCCTTTGTACAGCAACAGAATAAGGATTTACAGGCTTGCCTAGGTGCACCGCTTGTTACCAAGCTAGAAAAGTTGACTGAGGAAGCAATGAAAGCTGCCCAACAACAGGCACCTAAAAAATAATCCTGCGCTGTTGTAAACAAGGCCTGCATTGATGCAGGCTTTTTTATAAGTTCTGTTAAAATTTCCTTTATCTCTAATAAGTTGAACAATACCATGCAGGACCAATGGAAAACCAATGCCCACCACAGCCAATGTATTGTTTCCTTTAGTGGTGGCAAGGACAGTTCCCTCGCCTTGTATCATGCCCTGCAAACAGGCAAGGTCATTGGACTGATTGTCATGCTGGAAGAACAGGGTCAGCGCTCCCGTTCACATGCCATGCCACTTGATATTATCCAAGCACAAGCTGACTCAATTGGTTTGCCTGTTTTTATGGCCTCCTCAAGTTGGGTAGATTATGAAAGCAAGTTCATAGAGTTACTCCGTCAGGCCAAACAACAAGGGGCTGAGGTACTGGTCACAGGGGACCTGGATATGCCCCAGCATGGTTGCTGGCATGATCGCGTTACCCAACAAGTCGGACTAAAACTGGGTATGCCGCTATGGCTACGCCCTCACCGTAAGGTGGTTGAAGAGTTTATCAATCTTGGCTTCCGTAGCGTGATTGTCACTGTAAACCTAAAACTGGGCATGCAAGTTGAGGATTTAGGCAAAATCCTGACACTGGAATACATTCAGGAACTTGAGCATCGTGGCATTGATCCTTGCGGTGAGGGTGGAGAATTCCATACCACTGTGATTGACGGGCCAATTTTTAACAAAGCTATTCCTGTACGTCAGGGAAATATTGTTTATCATGAAGAATATGCTTTTTTACCCCTTGAATTAGATCAAATTTAGCTTTGGCAAAGGATACAAAATGTCTGAACAAATCCAGTTACCCAATCAAACCTTTCCAGCCACTCAGGGCGAAATCAACCTAGCCGAACTCACAAATGAATGGCTGGTATTATATTTTTACCCAAAAGACTCAACCCCTGGCTGTACAATCCAGGCGGTTGGCTTTTCCTGCCTAAAAGACCAGTTTGATGCATTGAACTGTAAAATCATTGGTATATCCCGTGATTCGGTCAAGGCACATCAGAACTTTACCGAAAAACAAGCACTGACCATTGACCTGATTAGCGATAAGGAAGAAGTGCTTTGTAAACACTTCGATGTGATTAAGGAAAAAAATATGTATGGCAAACAGGTGATGGGTATTGAACGCTCTACCTTTATTTTCCATAACAAACAACTGGTTAAAAGCTATAGAAAAGTAAAGGCGGCGGGACATGCCGAACAGGTGCTTGAAGATTTAAAAACACTGCAAGCAGCTTCGTAAACCTAGGTAACAAAAGGCAAGTTTCACTTGCTTTTTTGTTGCGGCAAATTGCTCCTGTCTTTGAGCTTGGCGTATGATGAAAATATTCAAATAATTCAACCAAAGGCATCCAAATGAGTCAGTTCAAGGTATTTATCTCGTTGCCTTTTTATCTTTTTATCTCAGCATGTGGGGTGAGTTCAACCACGATGCCGCAGGACATTGCTGCGTCCATTCCCCAAATTCAAAAACCCGCCCTGGAAATAAGCTGTCAGGACTTACAGAATCCTGCGTATCAGCAGGTCATCATGAATGCGATTAATGAAATTCGGCAACATCCCCGTCAATGTGGGCAACAATATTTTGCCGCTGTGGCACCGCTGACATGGAATAGCGGTCTGCATAGGAGTTCTCTTGCCCATGCACAGGATATGGCGGAACATAATTTTCTAGGCCATACCAGTAGTACAGGCTTGAATTTAAGGTCACGTCTTCAACTGTATCAGGTTAAAACGCGCGGTGGCGGTGAGAATGTGGCACGCGGCCAAAAGAATCTGGATGAAGTCATGGCAACCTGGGTCAGCAGCCCTGTGCATTGCAGCAACCTGATGCAGTCAAAATTTACCGATTACGCAGTTGCCTGTAGCTTTGATCAGTCAGAAAAACCCAAGGCATACTGGGTACAACAATTTGGTGTTCGTTAAGAGGAAGCATGATGCAGTCTGGTACAATTACCCCTATCTTTCGGATCTTTGATCTTGAGTTGGCCAACAGTTTCTATCTGGAATATCTAGGTTTCCAGATCGACTGGCAGCACAGGTTTGGAGACAACTTTCCTTTATACCTACAGGTTTCCAAAGGCGACTGTATCATTCACCTTTCAGAGCATTTTGGTGATGCCAGTCCGCATAGTGCCATCCGTATTTATTGGGAAGACCTCGCCTCTCTACATGCTGAACTGACTAAAAGTGATTATAAGTTTGCCAAGCCTCAAATTGAAAAAACAGACTGGGAAACTCTGGAACTGAGCATCACCGATCCATTTTCAAACCGAATCACCTTTTGGGAAGATGCTTAAGTCACATAAACCCAAGCAACTTCCTTTTTAATCTTGAAAGATTCAGGATGACAGAGTTTCATAATGAAAAACTTTGGTGATAATTTTCCATTGCTGCCGTTCATATATCAGTGTTAATGCATCATAAAAGTATTTCGGTTGGATAGCGCACTCAACATGCACTATCGCCAATTGATTATGAATCAGGTTGATTGAGACAATTGTATCCTGTCTTAACTCATTTTTAGATGCGGGTGAAACACGTTTTTCCACAATTGCAAAATATGATTCCATATCCATTTTCAGGAGAGGATCATCGTTTGCATTGATATAAACTGCATCAGGATGAAACACATCTTGCAGTTGATTCACATCACAAAAATATAAACCATCAAAATATTTCTGGAGTTGCGAATGAATATCTAAAATTGTGTCTTTAACCATCTTTGTCACCCAATTCCATCGCCTACTTTTATGCTCTGTTTCTGTCTTAGCAGGGATACCGATTCGCCCGCTACGCCCCAATTATCTGTATCCACTTCATCAATCACCACAAATGTGGTTGCAGGATCTTTGTCCAACACCCGAACCACAAGCTCTGTTGCCTCTTTAATCAGTTGCTGCTTTTGCTGTACTGAAACATTCTCTTTCGTCACTTGAATCAGGATATAAGGCATGGTTTTCTTCTCCTCTGGTATTATTTTATTAAGATAGATGTTTCTAAGCAGCTTCGGCTGCAAGCGCTTCTTGTACAGTGTGTCGGTTGGCAACTTGCTGCATAAATCTGGTCAAATGAATAAAATGTTCCAGCTCCAGGCCAATAAAACCAGCCCATCGCGTTACGACAAACAGGTAAATATCCGCAATGGTGAAATCATTTCCAGTTAAATAGTCTTGCCCAGCCAATTGCTGATCCACACATTCATAGTGCTTATTTAAGATTTCGCTAAATACAGCTTTGCTCTGCTCACCATACGATTCATGGAAAAATGGTGAATATGCCTTATGAATTTCTGAAGCAATAAAGTTCATCCATGCCAGCACTTGATAACGTTGCGGTGTATTGATTTCAGCCAACAAATCTCTTCGACCAGCCTGATCAACCAGAAACTGGCTGATGACAGCACCCTCAGTTAAAAATGAACCATCACCAAGCTGCAACAAAGGCACCTGTCCTTTTGGATTAAACTGATAAAAATCCTCGCCCAACGCAGTCAGATGCTGCTGTAAATCCACCTTGATCAACTCAAAGGAAATTCCAAGTTCTCTTAAAACAATATGGGGGGCTAAAGAACAGGCATCTGGTGAATAAAATAGTTTCATATAATCGCTCCATCACAAGGTATGCAGCCATCTTATTATTTACATTTATGTGCTTAAATAGCATATAACTCAAATCATTTTTTACATGGTGTAATCAATGACTCAACAACTCAAACGCATGATGTTTAGCAGTGTAGAACTGTTTTGTCTGGTTGCTGAATATCAAAGTTTTTCCAAAGCGGCACTGCATGCGGGTGTCAGCCCAGCAGCGGTGAGTCGTTCCATTGCCCGTCTGGAAAAGCATTTGACCATCCCCCTTTTTGTCAGAACCACTCGTCAGGTCCGTTTAACCCCGCAAGGCAAAATATATTTCGATGAATGCAAACAGGCATTGAACCAGATTCTTGAAGCGGAGCAACAATTAAAAAACCAGAACCAGCAACCTACTGGTCTCATCAGAATCAGCGTTCCCACACCTTATGGGCATTATCGAATATTGCCTTTACTGGCAAAGTTCTCGCAGCAATATCCAAAGATCGAGATTGATATACAGCTCACCAATAAAAATGTGGACTTTATAGCGGAGGGTTATGATCTGGCGATTCGTGGACGACAGTTTGCCGATTCAAGCCTGATTGCACGCCAACTCGAACAGGCGGAACTGATTGTGGTTGCATCACCGCAATATTTAAGAGACTTTGGCACACCGCAAAACCTTGAGGACTTACAACAGCACCAATGCATTCAGTTTGTACTCCCCAGCACAGGAAAAAATGTAACCTGGCTATTCAATGTAAATCACCAAATTGTTGAATATGTCACCACCGCAAAACTACGTTGTCTGGATGATATTTTAGGAACCGTCACCTTAGCCAGACATGGTGCAGGTTTATTGCAGACCTATCGCTTTATTGTGGAAAAAGAACTCGAAAATAATGAACTTGTTGAAGTCCTAAAAGACTTTTCTGGAGCATCACGCCCTTTTTCCTTGATTTATCCATCTAAAAAACACGAATCTTTTCATATCCGTGTTTTTATTGATTTCCTCATCAATGAGTTAAAAACATTCAACTAATTTACTGAATATTACTGCGGTCATCGGCGAGATATTTTTTCTGTAATTCAGTGTAGATTGGGGACTTCTGAAATTGCGTAAGGAACTGGACTGTCCCCTCTGGAAAAAATTCCGTATGTATCTCACCGCGATAATAGGCTTCTCGCATTGGTGTTGCCGAAATCGCATCTTTCAGGCTGTCCAATTCCACCATTTCCCACTCAGGAAACAAGGCCAAGTAATAGGAGGACTCATCCTTAAAGTGACCAATCAGGCCAACTTTCGCATTTGGCTGGATGATCTGGTTAACAAGCCCTTTAACCTGCTTCACCCATTTTTCATCATTATAAACATCAATCACATGCACAAAGTGAATCCGTTTTTGGTCTTGCTCTGAAAAATTGGAGAGAATCATCTGCTCACGTTCAGTCGCCAAAAATGGATTCTTGATATTCCGTTCCAATTGTGCCGACCCCAAAGCCAAGATCACATGCTGACTTTGCTGCAAGGCAATTTCAATGGTTTGCATATGAGCCAGATGAAATGGCTGAAAGCGTCCAATAAAAACAAGATAGTCAAATGTGTACATAGGCGTCATTTCACTTTTTGTGAACTCATCAGTTGCACCATTCAGGTAAATATGCGACATAATGAGGACACTTAAAAATCAATCTGGATTAAAGCAAGGATAGTACGATGACACTTAGCTGTATTCAACAACCTCATCAACATTTGCAAGCAAATTTAGAAGATGGCGTACTCACCTTAGCCATTAACCGTTCAGAAGCAAAAAATGCACTTTATGGTGAACTTTACCTGTGGATCGCAAAGGCTTTAGATGAAGCAGATACCAACAAGGACGTTCGCGTGGTGATTTTCCGTGGTGCAGAACAGGACTTTACGGCGGGTAATGACATGAAAGACTTCATGGGCTTTATGCAAAAGCCATATGAAGGCAAAGCGGGTGACCAGCCGCCATTTGTATTATTAAAAGCTGCGGCTCGTTTTTCTAAGCCACTGATTATTGCGGTAAAAGGCGTGGCAATTGGTATTGGTGTAACGATCCTGTTACATGCCGATATGGTATTTGCTGACAATACAGCCCTGTTCCAGATTCCATTTGTGAGTCTTGGCCTTTCTCCAGAAGGTGCTGCAAGCCGTTTATTGGTGAAACAGGCAGGCTATCAAAAAGCAGCCGAACTATTATTCACGGCGAAAAAGTTTGATGCTGCAACAGCAGTAAAAGCAAATCTGGTGAATGATGTGGTTGAAGATGTTTATGCAACGGCACAACAAACGGCACAACATCTTGCTGCCCTGCCATTGGCTTCACTGAAACAAAGCAAGGCACTCATGAAAAAAGACCTGGCTGAAATTATTGCCTGTGTGGATGATGAAGCAGAAATCTTTATGCAACGTGTCCGCTCACCTGAAATGATGGAAGCGGTACAGGCCTTTATGCAAAAGCGTAAACCTGATTTTTCCCAGTTCAATTAATGAGGCAATAACTCATTAATGAAAACGAAACCACTTCATTGCAAAATCGAGGTGGTTTTTTTATTGAACGTCCCAATATGAATATAAAGTAACTTTAGGATGATATTTTCCTCATGTCAGAACAAACACAAACCGAAAAGAAACGTTATTATGAAGCCGCGCCACAAGATATTGATGTTGACAATTTCCGTAAGGTGATTGAAAGCCGCCGTTCAGTGCGTAAATTTACCGACAAGCCGATTCCTAGTGAAGTTTTAGATGCCTGTCTGGATTTGGCGATGCTTGCACCCAACTCATCCAACTTACAACCGTGGACTTTTTATGTGGTGCAAAATTCGGGTAAGAAAAAACAATTGGTCAAAGCCTGTCTAAATCAACTGGCTGCAAAAACTGCCTCTGAACTGATTGTATGTGTTGCCCGTACAGACCGTCTTGATGAAATGGCAAAACGAAATATCAGCGAGTTCCCTTTTCCCGAAGCCCCACCTGCCGTACAGAAGTATTACCGCTTTATTCCATACAACTATAAAACAGGTTACTTCAATGCATTGGGGAACTTTAAGAAAGTTGCATTTAAGGTAGTACGTACACTGGATAAACAACTTCCTGTGACTGCATTCAATCCTGCTGATGCAAAATTATGGGCAACCAAAACCACCGCTCTAGCCTGTGAAAACTTGGTCTTGGCTTTGCGTGCCTATGGTTTTGACAGTTGTATGATGGAGGGTTTTGATGAACCACTGGTTCGTAAAATCCTGAAACTAAATGATGAGCAATATCCTGTCATGGTGATTGGTGCAGGTGAACGTGCCAAAGATGGGGTGTTCTTTCCTCAGTACCGATTTGATCGTGATTTATTTATTCAAAAAGTCTAAATTATTCAATATTTAATATCTGGATAAACTCAAAGGCAGGCTCCTCATAAGGATGGCTTGCCTTTAATGCTTTTGCCACAGCATGGGCATTTTCTTCTGAAACAATGGTTTCCACACGCCATTCCTCAAGCTGTTCCAGTTCATCCAACTGCCCTAAAAAAGGATTTGCACCGTGAACAGGCTTAAATTGCCCTATGCCTTTCACCTGCCATGCACAGTGTTCATAATTACCAATACCACCAGCCCCCACTTCAAAAATAGCGAGCTTGGTAAACTCAAGATGTGACTCAGGAACGTAATAAATAAGTTTTAGCATGGATAGAATGACTCAAATAGGATGACCAGTCATTGAATCATAGCGTTAAAAAACACCAATAATCAAAGTGAAATATTGATTACAAGATAGCTCACCACAATACATAAAATCTGGATTACCACCGTTAAGCCAAACCAAAACCAGCCCTTATCTTTTGTGTATACTGTTCCGATATGATTTTCATGTTTCATCATTCTACTCTCCAAGACTCAAAATATCTAAGTTCTGATCACCACAATAAGAAAAGCAAAATTTGAACCATGTAAAACATTTAAAAAATAATGATGCTAAAATAGCCACTCCAAACTTTAAATCAATAGGTTACAAAATGGGATAATGTCCAAACAAACACCGCCACTACAACAAGAAAATCTGCAAACATATCAAGACTCACCTTTGATTTTTACCGTAGACAAAGTGTTTTCAAGTGAAGAATGTGGTGCTTTTATCGCGCTCAGCAATAAATATCATTATGAAACAGCAGATATATTCGTAAACTCAGCTCGTCAAGTGCTCAGCAATGTCAGAAATAACAAACGTGTAATTTATGATGATATTCAGCTTGCCAAAACCCTATTTTCCAGACTTAAACATTTCCTGCCTGAACAATTGAATGGCTGGACATTAAGTGGCTTAAATGAACGTTTTCGTTTTTATCGTTATGAAAATGGCGAAACGTTTAGACCACACTATGATGGAATTTATGAAGTGAATGATTGGCACAGTAGCCAACTCACCTTATTGATCTATCTGAGTGAAGATTTTACAGGTGGAGAAACCATTTTTTACCGTGACAGTGGCATGCTGAAACCGTGTAAAGAAACGCAAATCGCCAATATCCAGCCGAAACTTGGGCAGATTCTGCTGTTTGAGCATCAACAGTTGCATGAGGGAGCACCTGTGCTTTCAGGTCAGAAATATGTGCTGCGTACCGATGTGATGTATAAGCATCCAATGATCCTAAAATCTCAGGATTGCTAAATCCCATAAACTTATACAGGTAAAAGCCATTTTATGATGGCTTTTACTTTTCCAGATCAAAATACTTTCTTATAAAAGCTAATGCTTCCTGAAAAGTCTCGTGCCAATCTGCATTCGGTTTTTGGTTTAATGGATACCAAAAGAATTCAAATGCCAGACCACCATCATCCTGACAATGAAAAACCCAGGTCTCAGGAATCTCATAGCTAATGTCACATAAATAGAAATACCAATCCTGCTGGTTAAATTGAAGTGAAAGATTTCCCATGAATTTTGGTTTAACCACTAATCCAGATTCTTCAAATAATTCGCGGACAGCGGCCTGTTCATATTGCTCATCCTGTTCTATTGTCCCCTTGACCAATTGAGTTCCAGCCAATGGATGGCGAAAAGCCAATATTTCCAGCCCTTGACCATGATTTCTTACCACAACTGGCACAGCTTTTTTCATGATTTCTTATCTCTCAGATGCTTTAAAATTTAGGGGCTAAAAAGCTAGCTACTCTCTACTTTTCTATACTTCAGCACCTACACTTTCCAAAACCTTTAAGTGTCTTTTCTCATATAAGGTCATGGCAAAGGCCAAACCACATAAAATCACAAAACCGCAAGTCATTGGAACCAATGTTCCGTTATAAAGCTGCCCGATAATAGAGGCCAGAATCAGGGAGAGCACCGAAGATGCAGCTCCAATAATTGCAGATGCCATACCAGCAACATGCCCCATTGGTTCCATTGCAATCGCATTTAAATTGCCAAATAAGGTGCCAAATAGTAAAAACAAAATGCAGGCATACAGCATAAACATCCAGAAAGAGATGGAAACACCCACCAACTGAATGATCAAAAAAACAAGTGAGATCAGGCATAAACCCAGAAAGCCATAGATACAGATGGGGCGCATACCAAATTTCATCACGATTCTAGAATTGGTAAATGAAGCAATCCCCATCACGCCTGCCAATACGGCAAAATAGGCACTAAATTCCTGTCCTGTTTTACCAAACTGCTGCATAAAGATTTGCTGTGAAGTTCCCAGATAGCCAATAAACCCACCAAAACAGAAGCCAGCACATAACAGATAACTCATGGTGGTTTTATTGCTGATCACTTCCTTAAAGCCATGCTGGAACGCCTCTAAACGCATGGGTAGGCGATTTTCAGGAACAAGGGTTTCTTCCAAGCGTAAAGCCACCCATGCGCCTACAACCGTGGCATAAACCATATACAAAACAAAAATATCGCGCCAGCCAAAGAAATGGATAATCAACTGCCCCAAACTTGGTGCAATTGCAGGTGCAACCATAAACACCATCATAATCAGGGACATGATACGTGCCATTTGTGCACCGCTGTATTTATCCCGCACGATGGAAATGGAGGCGACATAGGGCCCTGAAACTCCAATCCCCTGAATAAAACGTCCAGCCAAAAACCATTCAAAACTTTGTGTGGAGAAGCACAACAAGCTTCCCAAAAAGTAAATGACGATTCCCTTGAATAAAATACGTTTACGTCCAATCGCATCGGATAACGGCCCTGCAATCAATTGGCCTATCGTCATTCCTGAAAAGATACCAATAATCACCCACTGCGCCTGATTGCCACTTTGCAGTGTAAAAACCTTTCCAATTTCACCTAGCGCGGGCAAGACCGCATCTATAGAAAAAGACACAATCGACATCAACAATGCCATTAACAGGGCAAATTCATGGAAATGGATTTTTGATTTCATTATTGTTCTCTACGATTGATCAATCTTTTAGCCAATATAAAGCCACCTTACGGTGGCTAGTCTGGTTAATTTATATGAGAAAGATTCTAAAATCATGCATTATTTCTACTTTAGCCTTTCGAAAGCCACTAAAGCTTATCGCAATATGCCTAGAATTCTAAAACTGCCTATTTTATGCCAATTCCATATTTATGCCTGATTGATTCATTGATGGAGGCTGAAGTATAGACTTTACTTTCATCACCTACATTTTCTGTTGCACAGCCAACTTCAACTGTCGATTTAGGTGCATAGACTTTGGAAAATTCATTCGCATCAGCATGAATGCGGTTTTCTATTGTGCTTGAATAGGCATTAATCTTATGAGTTTGCGGTAGCACTAAACTGCCGATATTTTCATTGGCAGCACTCAATACTTTAAAATTGCTGCAACCTTTGGCAATCATCAACTCAGAAGCACGTAACAAAGCCAAGTCACTTGCTCGCTCTGCGGAAGTTTTTTCATTGCCCTGAAATGTGATTTTAAAATGATTTTGTGTCAGTTCTGTTTCGTTAAAGCCACTCTTATTAAAAGCAGTATGCGGTTGATAAGAGCTTGCACATCCTGTTAGCAACACTGTAAGTATCAGTAATTTTTTCATAATTTTTCTCCCCCATACAATGAAAAAGAATAGCACATCTTAGACCAAAGTATAGTAGACAAAGTTTTTAATTACCAATAAATCAATGTTTATCAAATATTTATTTTTAATTGAATAGTGAATTATATTCTATTTATAAAATCAGTCTGTTATGAAAAAAAATGCCACTAAATAAGTGGCATTTTCAACAATTGGTTGCTTAATTAACCAATAAATTTACGTGCATTACGGAACATGCGTAACCAAGCACCATCTTCCGCCCAGTCTTCTGGCTTCCAAGAATGCTGTAAGGCACGGAAGTTACGCTCTGGATGCGGCATCATCACTGTTGCACGACCATCTTTCGAGGTTAAGCCTGTAATCGCTTCAGGTGAGCCATTCGGGTTCAACGGATAATGTTGAGTTGGATTACCCAAACTATCCACATAACGCAAGATCACTTGGTTCTCAGCATTTAAAGCAGCAAGTTGCTGTTCAGTGGCAACCAGACGACCTTCACCATGCGCAACCGCGATTGGTAAAATCGAACCTTGCATATCTTCAAGCAATACCGAAACTGATTTTTCCACGCGAACATTGACTGCACGCGCTTCGAATACTTCTGAGATGTTACGATGGAAACGTCCCCAATGCTCTGCACCTGGAATCAATGGTGCAAGTTGCGACATCATTTGACAGCCATTACATACACCTAAGCTGAATGTATTTTCACGATGGAAGAACTGTTCGAACTGATCACGCAATTTTGCATTGAACAATACTGATTTCGCCCAACCACCACCAGCACCCATCACGTCACCGTATGAGAAACCACCACAAGCCACTAAACCTTCGAAGTCGCTCAAGCTGACACGACCTGCAAGTAAGTCACTCATGTGTACGTCGATAGTATTGAAGCCAACTTTGTCAAATGCAGCCGCCATTTCCACATGACCATTGACACCCTGCTCACGCAAGATTGCCATATTTGGACGACGTGTATTGATAAACGGCGCTTCAACAGGTTCATTTAAATCATACGTTGCTTGTGCAATTAAACCTTTATGGTTTTGATCTGCAATTAAAGCAAACTCTTGATCAGCAGTTTCAACATTGTCACGTAAACGCTGGATTTGATGTGAAACTTCTGCCCATGCTTGTTGTAATTCGGCACGTTCTAAAGTCAAACCATTGACAGCCAATTGATCCGTGCTATTGACACGGCCCACAACTGCGATGGCATCTTTTAGACTAGACGCTGCAACTTCGGTTTGTAGTGTCGCCCAATCTGCTGCACTGATTTGTAATACTGCACCAATTTCTTCAGCAAATAAGCTTTCAGTTGTTTGATTTTCTAAAGCAACACCTAAGCGCGATGCAAACATCATTTCTGCAACAGTCACCAATAAACCACCATCACCAATGTCATGGTAAGCCTTAATCACATCACGGTTGTTCCAGTCTTGAATCAAGGCAAAGAATGCTTTGAAGTCATCAAAACTATCGACATCAGGAGTAACAGAACCGATTGCTTTATATACTTGTGCAAGGATTGAACCACCTAAACGGAACTGACCTTTAGATAAATCGATACGCACCAGTACTGAGTCTGCTAAGTTCTTCAATTCAGGTGTCAATGTTTTACGAACATCTAGAACTGGTGCAAATGCAGTAATCACGCCTGTCATTGGAGAAGTCACAGCTTTGTCTTCACCATCATTCCAAGTGGTCCGCATTGAAAGTGAATCTTTACCGACTGGAATTGCGATGCCTAATGCAGGACACATTTCCATGCCAATCGCTTTCACACCTTCAAATAAGGCTTGGTCTTCACCTTTTTGACCTGCCGCTGCCATCCAGTTTGCAGAAAGCTTGATATCACTAATTTGTTCAATATTGGCACAGGCAATATTGGTAATTGCTTCCGCAACTGCTAAACGTGCCGATGCCGCAGGATTTAACAATGCGACTGGTGGACGTTCACCCATTGCCATTGCTTCACCTGTGAAACCTTGCAAGCTGGTGGTGGTTACTGCTGCATCTGCAACAGGAACCTGCCAACGACCAACCATCTGATCACGTGCAACCATACCTGTAATCGAACGATCACCAATGGTGATCAAGAAAGATTTAGATGCCACTGTTGGGTTCTTCAATACGCGGAAAATCGCATCTTTCAAATCAACTTTTGCAGCATCAAAGTCGTTACCCGTACGCTCAATCGTTTCATACGAACGTTGCATACGTGGCGTACCGCCAAGCATGACTTGCATTGGGAGATCGACGGCATTGTTTTCAAACAATGGATCTTCAACGGTTAAGTGACGTGCTTCAGTCGCTTCACCGAGTACCGCAAATGGACAACGCTCACGCGCACAAATTTCTTCAAACTGTTCTAAAGATTCTGGGCGGATTGCAAGTACATAACGCTCTTGCGCTTCGTTTGACCAGATTTCCATCGGGCTCATACCTGGCTCTAAAGATGGAATCTTACGCAGGTTAAGTACAGCACCTAACTCATGATCATTCACAAGTTCAGGCATGGCATTGGATAAACCACCTGCACCCACGTCATGCACAGATACGATTGGGTTAAAATCTTCTAAGCGCCAGCAAGTATCGATGACTTCCTGGCAACGGCGTTCCATTTCTGGGTTTTCACGTTGTACCGAAGCAAAGTCCAAACTCTCGCCCATGGTTCCGCTATCGACAGAAGATGCAGCACCACCGCCCAAACCAATGAGCATGGCTGGGCCACCCAACACAATGAGTAAATCACCTGGCTGGATTGCATCTTTTTCAACATGGTCAGGACGGATGTTTCCGTAACCACCCGCGATCATAATTGGCTTATGGAAGCCTTTCACGTCACCATTGACATTCTGTTCAAAAGTACGGAAATAACCATTTAATGCAGGGCGACCAAATTCGTTGTTAAACGCAGCGCCACCTAAAGGGCCTTCAATCATAATTTGAAGTGGTGATGCCATACGGCTCGGTTTACCGTAATTTTCTTCCCAAGGCTGTTCAAAACCTGGAATATTTAAGTTTGAAACGGTAAAGCCAGTTAGACCCGCTTTCGGTTTACCACCACGACCTGTTGCACCTTCATCACGGATTTCACCACCTGAACCTGTTGCAGCCCCTGCAAATGGAGAAATTGCGGTTGGGTGGTTATGGGTTTCCACTTTCATTAAGATATGAGCGGCTTGGCTCTTATATTTATAAACGAAGTGACCATTTTCATCCGCTTTTGGATAAAAACGCATGGTGTCATAACCTACGATCACAGAGGCATTATCTTTATATGCCGATAATACGTCAGTCGGAGATTCTTTATAGGTATTTTTAATCATCTGGAACAATGACAATGGCTGTTTTTCACCATCAATTGTCCATTCAGAACCAAAGATTTTATGACGGCAGTGCTCAGAGTTGGCCTGTGCAAACATCATCAATTCAATGTCATTTGGATTACGACCAAGCTTAGTAAATGCCTCGGTTAAGTAATCAATTTCCTGTTCTGATAAGGCAAAGCCAAACTCATTATTCGCTTTAACCAATGCATCTTTACCTTGACCCAAAATATCAATTGAGTTCAATGGCTTCGGCGCTGTTTCCGAAAATAAGGCTTTTGCATCTTCAATTTGAGCAAAAACAGTTTCCGTCATACGGTCATGCAAAGCCAATTTCACTTCATTTGAAACTTCTTTTACACCTTTCAGTGTAAATAAAATTCCACGTTCCAAACGGTGAATTGGGGTATTGCAGTTTTGAAAAATATCGGTTGCTTTCGATGACCACGGCGAGATTGTGCCGACACGTGGTGTCACTAGAATCTGGATTTCATCACTTGCGGCTTGGCGCAGTTCAAACGATTGACCATCGTTTAACAGTTGTAATGCAGATTGATGTTGCTGCTCGTTGAGCGCTTGATCAAACAAATAAACCCACTGGCTGTCAAAAGACTGAACAGAACTCATTGACGCTAAACGATTTACGAGTTGAGTTTTCTTAAAAGAAGAGTGTGCTGCTGCACCTGCCACGATAAACATGCTGACTTTGGCTCCACGGGCAGGTCGTCTAACGAGCCTACCGCAATGTGACTTATGAGAGAGCGCATATTCTACTGTGAAAGCCTGCTTTCAGCTAGCCATATCCATCTTAAAAATCAGAGTTTTCTAGCTCAGTTTGCCTAATTTCCTCTAGCTTTAAGTGTTTTACTCTATTCGTAACAATTCATTTACTTTGTAGCCTAGATGCGCTTGTCGATTTAAAACTTAGGATTTATAAATAATCTTCAATTTTGCACAACAATAACAAAGCTCCCCATAATGAAAGACAACTTATGTCGCTCTACCCTAGTGCTTTAATCTTTTTTGGCATGATGATTCCAAACTCATAGCGAATAATAGTCAAAGAGCTTAGAAAGTTATCCTTAAAAATAAAACTTCTTTATCTATACTTCTTAATTTCACTCATACGCAATACTGTTTCTCCATAAACAGAATCATCATATTTTGCAAGTTCTTGACATGACCTTCCTCCCACCGACCTAAAATCATCACGACCTTGTATCAAAATCCCGATAACTTCATTTGTACTATAATTCATAACTGGAGATCCAGAGTTACCTGAAAAGGTATCTAAATTGCTCTTTAATTTAAAATCACCATATCCACTTGTAACAGAACCACTTGTATAACTTAAAGCCCCTCCTCTTGGATGCCCAAGCGAGAAAACATCATCACCTTCTCTCATCTCTTCTTCATTTCCAAGCGTAAAAATTGTGCGATTTTTTACTGGTCTATCTAAACGAATCACTGCAAAATCAAGTCCATCTTCACGAGCAACTACTTTTTCAATTTTGCCACATTTATATTGATTTGATTTAAGAACCTCAAAACCACCATCTATAATACGAGCCTTTCTCACTCCGAAAACAAAGTTCATTCTCTCACACAATGTTCTCTCACTCATTCCTGAATTAGGAGTTGTTCCTGCCATCATATATACGCAGTGTCCAGCCGTCATAACTTGATTTTCGCTAATTAAAAAAGCAGTACACGCATTACCTGAAGCAACTGTCATATTTCTTAAAGGTTCTCCCTCACATAGTTTTTCTTCTTCGTCCCAACCTTTTTTAACTTCTTCTTTATTTAAAACAACATCTTTTAAAAGCATTCCCTTAATTTTGATACTGATATCTGTATATTCACTAATATTTGTTGGTCTTACTATTAAGGCAATTCCCTCGGCCAAGCTATTTACATCGCCTGTTACAGTCTCTCCTGTCACATATTGATTAATAAAATCTCCATAAACAGCACCGAAAACCTCTTTACCGATAAATACACTTGTAAGTGTAAATATTATTACTGCTAGTCGTTTTTCCATTGACTTTTCCCACAAGTTTTATCTTTAAATTTTAAATTAATTTAAATCTGCTGCTCAAAGTATATTTTTTACCTCATTCCACTACTATGCGGTGGAATGTCAAATTGGTTAGCCTTTTAACAAAAATTGATTTCTTCACTTCATAAAATAAAGGTGTAACGCAGCAAAAATTAATGATTAATTCCCGAGTATGTAACTTTGATCCACAAAGTAAGTTTATACAAACGTTTATCCAAAGCCCATAATTACACATTAAGTGCCACCCGTGTCACTGCAAGTAATGCTAATTAACTAGGCCATATAACTTTTTATTTTCAATCCTTTCAGCATCAACTTTATCATTAATAATAAATAAATGTCTAAATCTTGTAAACGCCAAATCATGTCGCTCTACCCTAGTGCTTTTTACTTTTTTTTGGCATGATGAAACAGAACTTATCGTGAATCATGCTACATGGAACAAATGCGTTGGTTGGAATTGCTTTCCGCAATTCGTTTAGGCAGTAAAAAAAGCAGTACAGAATTGGCCCGAAGCCCATTCCACAAAGATTACGACAGAATTATATTTTCCCAAAGCTTTCGTCAACTGAATAGAAAAACACAGGTTCATCCACTCACTCAACATGATGGTATCCATACCCGCCTTACCCATTCGCTTGAGGTTTCCTGTATTGGCCGCTCGCTGGGCATGTTGGCTGCGGAGAAGATTAAAGATGAACTACCAATGTGGATTTCCCCTGCGGATGTCGGTGCGATTATTCAGGCAGCCTGTTTGGCCCATGACATTGGCAATCCACCTTTTGGTCATGCAGGTGAATATGCGATTCGGGAATGGTTTGATGATGCCTCACATCGGGACTTTTTAACTAAACTCACGCCAGAAGAAGCAGCGGATGTCCGTCAGTTTGAAGGTAATGCGCAAGGACTTCGTTTGTTGAGCCGTATTGACTATCATCCCGATGATGGTGGTATGCGCCTAACCTATGCAACATTAGGTGCTTATTTAAAATATCCGTGGCTCTCCAAAACCATTGAGGAACAAGGTGATATTCCGTCACATAAGCGAGCCAAGTTTGGTTGCTATCAATCTGAAAAAGAAATTTTAAAACAGATTGCCGAACAACTCGGACTGATTCAGTTGGGCGAATATCATTATTGCCGTCATCCACTCACCTATTTGCTGGAAGCAGCCGATGACATTTGCTATGCATTGATTGATCTGGAAGATGGCATCATCCTCAACATGCTGAATTATGCCGAAGTTGAGCCTATTTTCCTGAACCTGATTGCGGATTATGGCTACCCAGAAGAGCTGCATTTACCACATACCACATGGCAACAAAAAATCGCCGCCCTACGTGGCCGTGTGATGAAACGTCTGGTCGATGAAGTCACCACAGCTTTTGCCAAATATCAGTACGAAATCCTGACAGGACAGCTTCAAGGCAGTTTACTACAATATTGTTCACCTGATATTGAGGCAGGTATTCAAACTGCCAAGAATCTTGCCAAAGATCGGATTTTTGAGCATCCACAAAAATCAGGTCTGGAAATCATTGCTCATCAAAGTTTACAGACGATTTTAGATGCCTTTGTACCATTGACCATGCCACATAAAACTCTAAGCTTTAAGGAACAACGCTTGATGTCAATATTGCAACATTCAGGCGCACATTTCCAAAACAACCATTACCATAATATTATGCAAGTTCTGGATATTATTAGTAAGTTTTCTGACCATCAAGCCTATAGTTTGGCGCAAGAGTTACAGGGAAATAAAGTTGGTTTGCTTTAAGTAATTTGAAATAAAAGTTTGAGTTTCCTATCCAGTTGAGAAGTATCTTGACTAGTAAAGTGTACTTAACAATTCCTTTGTCTTGTACACTTCTTTTTTAAATCTAACTCTATAATAACCCGAATCTTGTTTAAGCCGATATTTCCATAATACGAATCATCGGCTTGTTTTGATGACATATTTGATAAGCACATAAAGATGCATAAATACCAGCTAAATAGCCTGCAACACTTCTCGCTCTA